>JAFGME010000221.1 GCA_016927695.1 Bacteroidales bacterium | reverse complement strand
GTATTGTTTGCCGAAAAGCTAAAATCCATGGCATTTATTTTCCCTGATGTGATAGTTATGAAAGCGTTTTTCTCCAAAATGGGATTCAGTTCCGATGCCTCCATTTCTGAAAGCGTTCCATTTACTGCAAAGGTGTTCTGGATGTCGAAAATCCTGGCTTTTAACCAAATGACAACTTTACCTTTGCCCATCAACAAAGCATTCGCGTTCAATTCCAGATAACCCTTTTCCGATTTGTAAATTGCGTCGTTTGTAATTTTGTAAATTGTTGCATCAATTTCGTTAAAACTTATACTTCCTTTTTTGTTTGCCTTTTCTTCATGTTCGGTATAAACAATATTTCCGCTTAAAATACCGATTGAATCAATGTTCAAAGTACCGGGATAATTATAAATTATATTCTGGAATGTGGGTTTTTCAATATGCCGGAATTCTTTACGTTTATCGCGAAATACATTCAACTCCACTTCCCCGATTTCGATATATGAACCGGTCAGGTTTCCTGAATTAACGTAGTCTGCGGCAGAAAAATCATGAAAGGATATCTGGCTGAACCTGCCTTCAATACGATCCGTTTCAAATTGGTGTCGGGCAGTGAATCCATATTCGGTATAATTTGGCAGAATCGCAAAACTGTCAGCAGTCAGTGTATTTGAAGTTGCAGAATAGCTTATTCCAACGGCTAAAAAAGTGTAAAAGCTGTCGGGGGTTACCGTTTTGAATTCCGGCGCATCGAAATCAAATTGATCAAAATTATCGGGCGATAATGTGGCCTGCTTCTCAATATTGATATCATATACTTTTAAAAAGCCGTCTTTCAGGGAAAATGTTTGTGCCGTTGTTGTGCTTTTTACATCAACAACCAATGAGTCAAAAAACAGGTTTTCAATCCTGATATTAAATGGTGAAAGTCTTGCCGGCCAGGTTTTCTCCGGAAATGCAAACTTTCCAATGATACGGCTGTTGAAAATATCAACTTCCCTAATGTCAATGTCTTTCCTTAAGACCGCTTTCATGAGATGAATTCCTTTGAATTTAACCGATTCAATTTCTCCGGTTAAACCGGATTGTCCTTCATTTTCAGGTTTCGATTGAAGGGAAATGTTTTTAAGTTCAATACCTGAACGAAGGATTGAAACATGAACCTGTTCGATTTTCAACTGGTAATCACCGGATTTTTCATTTAAAGAAGACTGAATTTTTTTCTCTATCCAGGGTTCAATAACAACTTTCGTTAAAAGCATTACCAGCAGCACAATGGCTGTAATCCCCAATATAATCCTCAAAAATATTTTCTTTTTCATTTCAAACAAAGTTGGCATAATTTGTTTTCCAGAGTGTTACATAATTCCGTTAAAAATTTACATCATTCTCACAAGTACAAATCATACCCATTCAACTTAGCCCTGTTTATAGATTAAAATTGACACGAAATGAAAACATTAACATTGCAATTGCCTGATAATGTTGACGAAAAAGATGTCAAAATGCAAAAAGATAATAAATGGTTAAGATACAAAAACAAACAGATTTAGAAAAGAGACCCGATAAAGGCGAAGCCAGTTCGATTAATAATTGAAAAATACGGACGATAATAATTGCCAGCCCCCAAAACATAAAAGTGATAGCCAAAAAACCCTGAAACAAAAGCCTGCCGCCCATTGACTCCCGTTGTGCAGTCAGGTCCGGTACATTGCCTTACAGAAATGGCTTCCCGTTTCATGTTTATCACACCTGTTGGCACGCACTTCCGGGCATTCATCCTGCGAACGCTTTCGCGCCAATCTGTTTCTCACCAGCTTCCGCTTGCTCCGCCGCCGCCGAAGCTTCCACCGCCAAATCCGCCGAAACCGCCGCTGCCGCTCCCGCCAAATCCGCCGGAGCCCGAACTGAAGTTGCCCCATGAACCACTCCTGCCACCGCCCATGCTGCCCAACATCCATAAAGCCGCCCAGAAAGGAAGATTGCTGCGGCCTTCATTGTAATACGAGGAGCGTCCCCTGCGGATGAAATAAAGAATGAGCAAAATTGCTATCACCGGCACAAGCAGTCCGATCAGGGGATTGCCGCCGGTTTGCTTTTGGTAATCGTCAGCCGTGAAATTTCCGGCTGCAAGGCCCATCACCACATCCGCTGCAGCACTGATGCCCCCGTAATAATCGTCCTGGCTGAATTTCGGCACCATCTCGTGGTCAATGATGCGCCGGACAATGGCATCAGGAATGATGGGCTCCAATCCGTAACCCGTGCTGATGTTCACTTTTCCACTTTCATTGCCCGCTTTGGGTTTTACAAGTATCACCACGCCGTTGTCGGTGTCTTTTTGACCCACACCCCATTTCTGTCCCAACCGCTGGGCAAAATCGGCCACATCATAACCGTTGAGCGAGCTAACGGTCACCACAACGATCTGGGTTGAATTTGTATCGCTGAAAGCCACCAGCCTGCGCTCCAGCTCTTCGGCCTGCGAAGCTTCAAGAATGCCGGCAAAATCATTGACGAGGCGCGGCGGCTTCATGGGATCGGGAATATCCTGGGCATTGGAACAGGCAACGGCCAACAAAAGAAAAACGCCAATTATTGTTCTGATCATAATTTTATTTGCTTCCGAACGAAACTTCATCCGGCAGTTCATTAACGTCGTTGGACTTATAGGGAAAATGGTGTTTAAGCTGCTCCCCTGTTTTCTGTATGGCCTCCGCGAGCCCTTCGGCAAACCTGTTCTCCCTGAAGTGTATCAGCATCCTGTCGCGTATCCTGTCCCAGAAATCTTCCGGAACGGAGCGATTGATACCGGCATCTCCAAGGATGGCAAATTTCCTGTTTCTTACTGCAAGATAGAAAAGCACACCGTTTCGTGAGGCAGTTTTATGCATTCCGAGCTTCTCGAAAACCTCTGCAGCACGATCCCGCGGATCTCCTTTGCAGGCGCCCTCAATGTGCACACGTATCTCGCCGCTGGTATCCAGCTCCGCCCATTCGATGGCGCGTTTGATATCGTCCTTCTCTTCCCCTGAAAAAAAATCCCGTGCAGAATCTCCCATAATGGTTGAATATTGTCAGAATTTCACTTCAGGGGCTTTTTCTGCGCCGCTGTCGGCCTCGAAATATGCCCTTTTGTCAAAACCAAAAATCCCTGCATAGAACAACTGGGGAAAAGCACGGATGTAGGAATTGTAATCCTGCACCACAGTGTTGAAAGCTCTCCTTTCCACGGCGATGCGGTTTTCCGTTCCCTCAAGCTGGGCCTGCAGGTCAAGAAAACTCTGGTTGGCTTTGAGATCAGGATATTTTTCAACCACCACCAGCAGGCGCGACAGCGCCGAGGATAAACCATCCTGGGCGGCCTGGAACTGCTGAAGCGAATTGGCATCCATGTTTGAAGGGTCAATGTTCACCGAAGTGGCTTTGGACCTGGCCTCCACCACGTTCTGAAGGGTCTCCTGCTCGAATTCGGCATAGCCTTTCACCGTCGAAACCAGGTTTGGGATCAGGTCGGCCCTGCGCTGATATACATTTTCCACCTGTGCCCACTGCGAATTGATCCCCTCATCGAAGGTCACCATCTTATTGTAGGTTCCCTTTACGGATGAATAGATGATGATCAGCAGTATGACCACGACTGCTGCAACGATCCATCCTTTGCTAATTTTTTTCATACACTTTTCTTTAAAATGATAACTGTGTTTAGTCCGGTTTATTATTCAATCATGTTTACGCTACGTTTGATAAAATCGGTGAGCGGAGCCCCTTTGAGGAGGTTCTGCGACAGCCTGGCCAGGTCGGTAAGCTGACGTGTGAGATTGTCACGGCGGTCCTCGTCGGTTTCTTCTAACAAACGGCTGATCAGCTTATGGTTGGTGTTGATCACCAGGTTATAACTATCGGGAAGCGTTCCCATATAATCGTACCCCCCTAGTTTTGACATGTCCTTCATCCTTCTCATGAATTCAGGCTGGGTGATCATCACAGGCAGGTCGGTTTCGCTCAGGTTTTCAAAAACCACATGATAGTTTTCCTTCTCCACATATTTTTCAAACACCGGCTTTAGCTTGTTTTTATCATCTTCCGAGAGTTTTGAGGGCGCTTCATCTTCCTTTTTAATGATCTTATCAAGGATATCGGCGTCAACACGGGTGAAGGAGGTCTTTTCCATTTTCTGTTCCAGGGTGTTGATAAAATGGTTGTCCAGTACCCCGTTCATCTCAAGCACATCGTAACCTCTCTCCCTGGCGGCGTTGATATAGGCATGTTGCTCATGAACATCGGTCGAATAAAGATACACCAGCTTCCCTTCTTTGTCTTTCTGGGCAGCCTCAACATGTTTACGGTATTCTTCAAAGGTGAAGTATTTCCCTTCGGTGTTCTTAAAAAGACTGAATTTCTCGCCTTTTTCATAAAACTTTGGTTCTGAAATCATTCCATATTGGATGAAAACCTTAATATCATCCCATTTTTTCTCAAATTCTTCCCTGTTTTCCTTAAAAAGCTCTTCCAGCTTATCTGACACTTTTTTCATGATATGACCTGAAATTTTTTTCACATTGCTGTCGCTCTGCAGATAGCTCCTCGAAACATTCAAAGGAATATCGGGCGAGTCGATCACACCATGAAGCAATGTCAGGAAG
>JAFGME010000220.1 GCA_016927695.1 Bacteroidales bacterium | reverse complement strand
CCGGTGAGGGTGCGGTTGGTGCCGTTATCCTGGGTTCCCCCATAGAGCCTTTCGGGCACTTGTTCGTCTGCCTCGCAGGTATAAAACTGTGTGACGGGCAGGTTGTTGACCCATTCCCAGGCGCTGCCTCCGTTGTCAGAAACATAGAGGCCGCCGTCGTTTCCCAGGATAACCCTGTTGTTGTCGTAAGGATGGATATACACTTCATGCTGGTCTACATGGACGTTCCATGAGGAGACGTTGCTCCAGCTATTGCCTCCGGTGGAGGTCTTATACAGGTCAAAACCGATGACAAAGGCGATGGCGGGATCCACAGGGTCGGCCTTTATCCTGCCAAACCACCAGCCGTACGACTGGTATGTCGACCCTAATGCCCCGTCATTGGTGGGCTGCCAGGTGTTTCCATGATCCGTGCTTTTATATACCCCCTCAAAATATCCGGCTTTGTCGGCATAAATGGCATATAGTGTTCCGGGCTGAGCGCTGCAGAGGTCAATGCCTATCCTGCCTTTGCTTGCGGCTGCAGAAGGAAGGCCTGCCGTAAGTTCGGTCCATACGCTGCCGCCGTCGGTGGAGCGGTAGATGCCGCTGGTGGCCCCTCCATAGCTTCTTCTGTGGGGCCTTCGCACCCTCTCCCACATGGCAGCATACAGGGTGTCAGGATGTAACGGGTTGATGCACAGGTCGATGGCCCCTGTGGAATCGGAAATATACAGCGCTTTCTCCCAGTTCTGTCCTCCGTCGGCAGAACGAAAAACCCCCCTGTCGGGATGATCGGCAAAAAGACTGCCCATAGCAGCCACGTAAACAAGGTCAGGGTTTTGGGGATGCACTGCAATCCTGCCGATGTTGCGGCTTTCAGGCAGCCCGGCGTATGTCCAGGTGTCGCCGCCATCCTCCGACCTGTAGAGCCCGACCCCGTCGTAGGTGATTGAACCGCCGCCGCCGTTGGCTTCGCCGGTACCCGCATAAATGATGAGCGGATCCGAAGGTGCGATGGCCAGATCGCCGATGGAGAGGCTGAGGGCTTCATCAAAAATGGGCTCCCAGGTGATGCCGCCGTCATACGACCTGAATATCCCCCCCGAAGCCGCCCCCGCATAAAGGGTCTGGATGTCGGAAGGATGCACCTCCACATCACTCAGGCGGCCGCCGGTGTTAAAAGGCCCTGCAAAAGTCCAGAAGGAGGTGTCTCCTTTCAGATCCTGCTGCCTGATCTTATGAGATTGTTGCAACGCCTGAACGTACGCCCCGTGAGGAATCTCGCCGGAGGGAAATGCCCGCTGCCTGAAAAACCAGTCGTCGGGCTTAGTTCGTCCGGAATCCACCCCCTCAACAGGCGGCAGTTCTGCGAAAAAATAAATCGTCAGGGCTATCAGAAGGAATGGAACCGCTGATAACAGGAAAATTTTTTTGGCTTTCATCCGTGCAAATTTTGAATTTTCCGTATCCCGGAAAACATACATTATATATTATATATCATTCAGACAAAAAAAAGCCCGCTTAGGTTTGCAGCTTCAGCAACGCCGGGGGGAACACTTTTTGTGGTCTTCATGTACTACGTTTACGCAGCGCCAGGGCAAGGATAAACCCGGCCAGGGGTGTGGCCGCCATGGAGATGAAAAACAGCCATTCGGTTCCCAGGGATGTTTTTTTGCCCATCTGCTCCGACACAATCAGGGCCAGAAAATACCAAAGGAAGCACAAAATGATGATCAGCGTTTCTATCATATTATTTATAGAATAGAAGAATATAAATGAGAGGAACAATGATCCCTGCAGCGGTGAGCCAGGCCCCGCGCGCCGTGATCCCTTTGCTGCCCTTGAGGATGAAAAGCCCGGTGAAGGCTATTAATATGAGTGAAATGGCATAAAAATCAGAAAATGTCGTCCACCATTTCCCCGGATTGTAGTGGATATAATTGACAAGATGGAAAACAGGGCGCCTTCTTATTTTTTCAACCACCCCGAAGCCCGTCTGCAGATCAATGACCACGCTGCCCCCGTCAATGAATATCTTCAACTGGTTTTCGAAAGGATAATAGTGTTTCTTGTAATTGTCTTCTTCGCCGATACCTGAAAGCATGGCCAGCACATCCTCCCTCGTGAGCCCTGAAGCGTTTTCAGGAATGGTAAAGCGGTGTTCCGCATTGGTGATGATGTAATTGGGATTCCATTCCTTCACATGGTTGATGGCAATCCCCGACAAAGCATAGATCACGGTTAGGGCGAAGAAAAAATATCCCAGATCGCGGTGGATGGCCCGGATCCATTTTCTCCACTTGAAATCCATCATGCGCGGTTGTTCTTATTTTTCGGGAACCACGGAATAGCTGTGACATTCCACTGAAAAGAAAGACAAATATTCCTTTCCTGTTTCTGCCAGTTGATTCCGGTAATTCTGAACGGTTTCAAGGTCTCCTTTGTGATGATCCTCTTCCTCTTCGCCTTCTGCTGACTTTTCTTCTCCTTCGTGGATTTTCATCTCATCGGCATTGCCTTCGGCTATTTCTTTTTCCCACTGGTCCAGGTAAGCATTGTCAATCCTTTGCTCTTTCACAACGCCTTCCACGGTAACCATGCTGCCTTCCATCTCTGCATTGAAACTTCCCACTTCCTCACTGGCGCTGACCTCAACTCTGCCTTCCGAGGTTTCGTTGCTGAGAAACATTCTTTTGCCGCCATGTTTGCAGGTGTGAACCACAAGCCCTGTGATCCTGATTTTCTGATCCACCAGGCCCGAAGCCTTTTCCGAAAAATCACCCACGGTGAGTTCGGTCTGTTCAACAGCTTCATCCTTTGCTTCTGCGTCAGTGGCGGTGTTGCATGCGGCCAAAATAAATAAAGAGGCCAAAAACAGTAAATACTTTTTCATAAATATACAGTTATTAAAATTTGTGCAAAGTTAACGCAACATTTTTAAAAATGCGACTTCTTTTTCTGACAATGCCCTCCATTTTCCACGGGGGATATCTTTTTTGGTAAGACCTGCAAAGGCCACCCTGTCCAGGCGGACGACCTGATAATCCAGCGATTCGAACATCCTCTTCACAACATGGTATTTGCCTGAATGGAGCTCAACGCTGACGAGTTTGCGGTCGTCGGCTTTAACAAACGACACCAGGTCGGGGCGGATCATCCCGTCATCGAGTTCAATCCCTTCCGAGAGCTTTTTCTGATCGGCGGGTTTCAGGTTATGGTCGAGGTACGCATAATACACCTTGCGTATTTTATACCCCGGGTGGGTGAGTTTTTTTGCCAATTCGCCGTCGTTGGTGAAGAGCAACAGCCCGGTGGTGTTGCGGTCCAACCTTCCCACCGGGAATATCCTTTCGCGGCAGGCGTTGCTTACAAGGACCATCACCGTTTTCCTTTCAAAGGGATCGTCGGTGGTGGTGATGTACCCTTTGGGCTTGTTGAGCAGGATGTACTGTTTTTTTTCATTTTTTATTAACTTTCCGTCAAATTCCACCTTGTCGGTGGGCGTCACACACACCCCCATCTTCGTAACGGTCGTCCCGTTTACCTTCACAAGCCCTGCAGCAATGTATTCATCGGCTTTACGCCTCGAACAGATGCCGGAGGAGGCAAGATAGCGGTTCAGCCGCACAGATTCATTTTCACCCGCCTGATTTTCTGCACTTTTAAATTTATTTTGCGGTTTTTTGTAAAGTTTTACACCGCTTTTTGGTTTTTTGTTATTTTTATTCATATATTTGCGTTCTGTTGTAAAAAATTAATCTAAAAGTAAAATATATTGCTTGGATAGAAAAATTTTTACAATTATTTTTGTTATTTGAAATATCATTTTTTATATTTGCGCTATAAATAAGGTAATAAAGAAGAACGCAGCATCGCAAAACGGGTAATAATCTGAAAGTAAGGAGTTTATTCGTTTTGGGTTTTTTGTCTAAATGAGAGTATAAAGAAATTAAACAGGTTTACGATATGAAAAAATTTACTACATTCATCCTGGCGTGTGCAACTGCGCTGTTTTTGCTGTTATCAACCAGTATAATCAGGGCCGATGAACCCCCCAATCCGGGCGGCGGTCCGGGATCAGGCGACCTTCCCGTGGGCGGCAGCTCCCCCCTGGGCGGCGGACTTATCATTCTTGTCACCCTCGGGGCGGGATATTCTCTCCGCAAAGTATTCAAATCCAATAAGTTTGAATAACGGAGATATGCATTAAAACAAATTGAACAAAAATTAAAATTTGATAACATGAAACGAATAAAATTACTTTTAACCTTTGTTTTGGCCCTGGGCTTTGGAGTGGCTGGTTTCGGACAATACACAACCGACACCATTCTGTACTGGAGGTTCGCCAACCCTGTTGTGATCCCCGGCTCGCCAAGCTACGCACAGTTTGACGTGGAGATAAGCGCGGAGTTCTCCGGCACCTGGCACACCGACCTGCAAATGTATTTCGATTATAACACCGTTGCATTCGGCACCAATATAGTGCAAAACTCCAAAGTTACCTTCGAAAAACTTGAAATGCTCGCAGGCGACCTTGCCGGCTCGCCCAAATACGTGATCTACGGCCCCCAGGATAATACGGATTCTACTTTTGCCATTCTTACGGAAGCCCAGTTTAAGATCATAGGCTCAACCTTTATGAACGAGGTGCCCATGTATCCCACCTTTGCCGGCTTCCTGAGGATTACCATTGAGATCGCTGACGATTCGGAGCTGGCCGGGATCAATTTTGCAGAATCACTGATGGATAATTGGCAATATTTCATTTCGACACAACATCCGCTGCAGGGGCAAATCCCGTGGAAATACAACAACCCCTGTTCCTATGAAAATGACCTGAACAACTGGGTTATTACGCCTCCGGATCTGGCTAACCTGTATATTTCTGAGGTTGTAGACCCAAGCACCCCCGATGCCAATGCAAAATTTGTGGAGTTGTACAATGGAGAGAGTTTTGATGTTGACCTGGGTTATTACAATGTATATTTCAGCAGGCAGGTGAATGGCGGAACTACCTGGGGCGACCTCGCCCTTACGGCGGTTATCCCCGCAGGAGCCACCTATGTGATCGGCTACCAGACCACAGCCTACCAGACCGCCTACCAGGGGACAAATGCCAGCATTTATACGGCGGTTTGTTCAGGGAATGGAAACGACGCATACTTCCTGTATGTGGGAGGGAATCATACATCGGGTACCATGTACGATGCCTATGGCGTGTTAAATGAAGATGGTATCGGAAAGGCATGGGAATATACCGATGGCCATGCCGTCAGGAAACGGACAGTCAACGGCCCCAACCCGACGTGGACGGCCTCCGAATGGACCATTCTTCGCCAGACCACAGGCGTGTTGCTTACAGGCACACAGATGACACCCTTCCAGCATAAAGCCACCCGCACCTGGGCCGGCACCACCTCCACCGACTGGAACGCCAGGGGCAACAACTGGGACGGCACAGGCTTTGTACCCGATGCCTCCGATATCGTCAATGTGCCCAATACGGTCAATGATCCGGTCATCACCCTCCACTCGGCCTGCCATGACCTCACCATCGCCACGGCAGCCCATTTTTATCAAAATGCCGGAACCTTTATGACGGTGAACGGTACCCTTACCAACAATGCCGGCAACGACAGGCTGATCCTCAGGTCCAATTCAACCGCCACCGCCTCCCTGCTTCAGACCACAGCAGGCGTCGGCGCCACCGCTGAACGGTACCTGAGCGAATCACAATGGCATTATATTTCATCCCCCATTTCCGATGGATTTTCCGGTATTTACGAAAACATTTACCTGAAATCTTGGGATGAAACCACTGCCGCATGGACATACATTGTGCCCCTCAACGTTTCGCTGAACGCAATGCAGGGTTATGCCAGCTTTGCCTCCCCGCTCTACACAGGCAACACCACGGTGGAACACACCGGAACGCTGAACGTGGGCGCTAATAGCATAAGCACAACATACACCGCCGGTGCACCCGAAGCCAACAGGGGATGGAACTTTGTCGGGAATCCTTATACCACTGCCGTGGACTGGCTTGCCACAGGATGGACAAAAACGAACATCAAGGATAAAATTCAGATGTGGAACCCCACTGCAGGCAATTACGGCGTTTTTGACAACACGGTCATTCCTGCCACTTCTACCAACAATGTGACCAACATCATCCCCCAGACCAACGGTTTCTTTGTGGACAATGTGGATGGACAGGCCACAGGCGCTTTAGGGGTTACGGATGCCGTAAGGCTTCACTCCACCAAGGCGTTCTTCAAGAGTTCAGGGTATGTGCCGGAAGGCCAGCTAAAGCTCTCTGTTCACAGCAACGGCTATTTCGATGAGTCGGTGATCCGCTTTGCAGAGATTTCAAACGGCGCCTACGATGCCTATGACACCCCGAAATGGGACGGCATTGAACAGGCCCCGCAGCTCTTCACCATGGACCAGACCGGGTTCAGATACAGCATCAACACTATGCCCGGCATTGAAGGCAACGAAGTGGTGCCCGTGGGCTTCAGTATCGATACCGACGGCGCTTACACCCTTAATGTGGAAGGCATTGAGAACTTCGACATCACCATACCGGTATTCCTCGAAGACCTGTTTACGGGAGAATTTTATGACCTGAGGGCCAAT
>JAFGME010000219.1 GCA_016927695.1 Bacteroidales bacterium | reverse complement strand
CAGACAGGGGTGCATTCGTGGCAATAAAATCCCTCAATGCCAAAGGGATGACAGGGTGGATAACGAAAACGATTACGACAACGATTACGATTTTTTACTGAAAATAGTACCTCACTCCGATACCGCCGGAGACCGTGAATGTTGTGGCCGGCAGAAGATCGAGGACGGGCCTGATCTCAATGAAAACATCCAGAGGTGCGCTTTCCAGGATATAGCTGATGCCAAGAGGCACCTGGGCCCCGATACGGATATCGTCCTGGAATTTCATTCTTCCGCCGATGCCGTAATACACCGGGAATTTTCCGGATTCCACCTCAATCAGGTCGAAATGGTGGTAGAGGTAATCGGCGTGGAGATAGAGCGAGGCATCGTTCACAAAACTCCATGCCAGGGCGCCATCCACTGCAGATGTGTTTCCAAGCCAATGCTTTACCGAGATACCCGTAGGTTCGCCCACCAGGATGCCCAACCCGGTGTTTCCCTGCTGTGCCCATGCCGGCGCTGCAAACAACAGCGCTATAATGATTGCAGGCAGGTGTTTTTTTACTTTTTCCATTTAAAAATATCTGTTTTGTATGAGAAATTCATTCACATATTCTTCGATGCCGTCCTCCAGGGTGTAAAAAGGATTGTCATAGCCCACATTCCTGAGTTTTTCCATCACGGCTTCAGTGAAATACTGGTACTTTTCCCTTATATCCTCCGGTGTATCAATGAACTCAATGTTTTCAGGAATTTTTAGCGACCGAAAAACAGATCCGGCCAGGTCGAGGAAGGATCGCGCCCTGCCTGTGCCCAGGTTGAAGATGCCGTTTCCGGGTTGCTTCTTCATGAGGAAATAAAGCACATCAATCACATCCTTCACATAAATAAAGTCGCGCAGTTGTTTGCCATCTTCAAAGCCGGGATGATGCGATCTGAACAGCCTCACCTTGCCCGTTTCTCTGATCTGACGGTAGGCATGAAAGATCACCGAAGCCATACGCCCCTTATGGTACTCATTGGGGCCGAAAACATTGAAGAATTTGATGCCGGCCCAGTAGGGGGGGGTGTCTTTTTGCGTGAGCACCCATTTATCTGCCTCGTTTTTTGAAATTCCGTAAGGATTAAGGGGCTTCAGCGAAGGTATCAGGATGTGATCATCGATGTAACCCAGCTCTCCGGCTCCGTAAGTCGCTGCAGAAGAGGCATATATCAGGGGTATCCCGTATTTGGTGCATGCATTCCAGATTCCCTTGGTGTAGCTCAGATTCAGTTTATCAAGAACCTCGGACCTGAATTCGGCCGTGTCGGTGCGGGCGCCGATATGGAAAATGAAACTTATACCGGAGTGGTGGATGGCAAGCCATTTAAAAAAGTCATCCCTGTGGACTTTTTTCCGTACCGCCTTGTTTTCAATATTGCCACGCTTTTCAATGCGGGAGAAGTCGTCCACAACCACCAGGTCCTTGTGGCCTTTGTTGTTCATCTTATTGGTGAGGCAACTCCCGATAAAACCCGCAGCGCCGGTAATTACAATCATACAGAAAAAAATATTTGTATTTTCCGCTGCTAAAATTACTAAAATCCTGCCAATTCGTTAAAAAAAATACCTCACAGGGGTTTCCCTGTGAGGCTTTGTGTTGAAGTTGTTGTTAACTGACGAGATAACCTATTTACCTGCGCAGACAATGCGGATCAACGAATGAAGACTTTTCCGGATTGCAGACCTTCATTGTTGATCACATTAACGATGTAGTAACCTGTAGGTGAGTTCAGGCGGAAAGTATGCAGCAAATCTGCAGAGATGTATTCTGACAGCATTTTCTTTCCCAGAAGGTCGAGGATGGTCACCCTGGCAGAGGTGTTTTTAATCATTACATACACATTTTTTTCAAAAGCATAGATGACTGTTTCACCGGTAAAGTCATCTGAGGTCCCTTCGTTTGGCTTTTCCGTCTTCAGGTTGAAGTGGAGAAAAAACCTTGCGGGGTCATCTTCAGGCCTGGCATAAAAGGAGTACTGCGGGGTGTTCCTGATGTCGATGAGCTTGCTTCCGGATGTTCCGAAACCGGAAGAATACCTGTCTTCAAGGAAAATGGAAATGCCCTGTTCGAAACCGCCTGCCCCGCTGAAGCTGAAGGTATAGGTTTCGGCCTGCCCCACCTCAAGGCTGACGGGAACAGTTTTCTGCTGTTTGTCGGAAGCCATTTCGGCAAGTATGTTGACCGCCATTTCGTCGGCATGCATCACAGAGTAGAGTTGTGGCGCTGCATAGATGCCCTTGATTTTGTAAGCATCGTATTCAGGGTCGAAAAGGTCGGTGGCATCGGTGTAGAATCCGATGAGCGCGTTGTCGGAGTAGCCGTTTCCGGTAACCTGTATGTTCAGGATGTCGGCGGTGGGGTCAGAGGCTTTATAGAAACTCTGGGCGCTGTGAATTCTTCCGGTGTTGGGGATGGTGATGGAAGGGGCAGCGGCATTTGCCCTGACCCAGAACCCTTGTGTTGAGGGGATGGCTCCGTCGGTCTTGGTGCCATATCCTCCAAGGTTATAGTTCCAGGTGAGGTACTGTGTGCCGTTATAAACATATACGGTGGCATCGATGTTGGATTTAGTCCATGACGAGTTCCATTCAAGCGCTGAGGGATAGGGATTTCCCAGGAGGTTCCATCCGTCGCCTTTGCCCGGACCGTTGTTGTATGTTACCGTTGCTGCTTTGTTTCCCGTGTTCAGGGTACCGTCAAATACTACGTCAACCGGACTTCCTATTCCGCTGGAAGACCAGGCAAAAAAGCCCCGGGTGGGGGTTAAAGGGTAAGCCGTAGAGGTGATGAATGTCCAGGAGCTGTCAGGCTCATACCACCTGAGCAGGTAGCAACCGGCATACACATTGGCTGTGGCAGAGGCGACCGGGGATGAAATAATGTGCCATTCATCCTGGGCGGGGAAATGCTGTTCAACCCTGGCGTAATTTCCGTTAACACTTCCATGGGTGATGAGTGAGGCCATGCCTGTTGAGCCGGCCTCGAGCAGCAGTGTGTCCCAGAGGACAAGGTTTCCTTTGACAGTGATGTAAGAATCATCAGGGATGATCAGTTTATGGATTGGATTTCCCGTAAAATCGGCGACAACATTGCCCAGTTCAGTGCTGCCGGCATTTTTGGCAATGAGGGTCATATCGTTGTTTCCGTTGAATTTGATATAGCTGTTGGCCGATCCTTTGATAAAGGCATTGTCGTTTTTAAGTTTGCCTTGCGGGAATGCTTTATCAGGAAGCGTCATGATCATCAGGGCAAGGCAGGGCAGTATCGGGATGAGTGTTTTCATTGTATTTTGTATTGTGGCATAAGACGATGTCTGTCTTTGCGCCGGTTTGAAAATTTTCATTTGTCGCAGGCTGTCATGACCGATTCAAGGGCTTGCAGGCGTCTTTCCAAGTCGGCGATTTGTGCATCTTTTTGTTCAATTTGCTGGTAAAGCGCCTGTATGGCTGTCAGGGCGATCCCTGCAGGATCCAGGGTAGTGATGCTTTTGCCGTCGTTTGCCAGGCCAAATACGCTGTTTAGTTCCGAAGCTGTAGGGCCGATATGGGAGTGACCTTCAGGTTCATTTTTCAGGCTCCACCGTAAAATTTCAAGGCTTGCAACCTTTTCAAGGATGTCATTGTTATCGATGCTCTCCCTGCCAGTAATATTGCCTTCGTCAAAGGCGTTGGTCCAGACGCCCGCATCACTCAGGAAAGCCCCGGTGGATGTGTTGATGAGCAGGTTTGGAGTGTATGGCGCAATGCCACCTGTGTTGGTAATGAACATTCCACCGTCGGCCCTGAGTACCATTTGCTCATCACCACCCGAGTTGACCGAGTCGGCTGGAGACACCCAGGTTGCTGAATTTGCGGCAATCACTACGGAGCCGTTATGCATTGCCTTGGCCTTGTTGCCTGCTGCGAAGCTAAACATCCCATAGGCAGAATTGTGATATCCGCCCGGGATGGCAGCCGCATAACTGTCAACGCCGATCTTGTTGGCAGCCCCGCCGGAAATGGTTCCGGCATCACCTTTGCAGTAATTGTTTGAACCCCCTCCCACAGTGGCAAACTGATGATGTGCTGTGTTGTAAGATCCTCCGGCAACCGTTGCAAACTGGCGGTTTGCCGTATTCATGTGTCCTCCGCCAATGGAGGTGTACCTGTGGCCTGCGGTATTGCCGGAACCTCCGCTTACTGTTGCCGCATAAGCATCATAGGTATCGTCGCCAGCAGTGTTCTGGTAGCCCCCGCAAACAACACCATAGTTATCAAGTACCTGATTTACATATCCGCTGGTTCCGCCGCCACCAATCGCAGCGCCAAAAATGCCCACGCCCACAAAGTTGCCAAGGTACCCTCCTATCAGATTAGGGCTGGTGTAGTGGGGTTCAATCCGAAAGGCGCGATTATTGTTTACATGGACTTGAAATGCGGTATTATCCGCTGTTCCCAGGAAATCAGTGCCTGGTACTGTTCCCACGTTGCCGTTCAGATTCCAGCTATTGCCTCCTCCGCCGGGTTGCTGCCATACTGCATTTCCGTTAATGTCAATGGCAGTGAGCACATCTCCGGGGGAGCAGGGCGAAGCTACCTGCAAATCATTGGTTTTAGTCTTGCCTAATACATCTAATTCCGCCCCAGGCAATGCATGACCGATTGCCACTTTTCCCCAGGGTTCAAAGCCATTGAAAGCAAGGATAACATTGCCCGGATTCCCGTTTCCCAATGGCAGTCCCCCCCAGGCACAAACATGGCCTCCGCTTGCAGAACCCTGTGCGCCGCCTGCATTACCGGCAGTTATTTTTACGTCGCCCCCTTTTCCGGGGTTTATCAGTCCGCCCCCTGTGCCTCCTTTTAACATAAGTTCCCCGCCGGGATAGGAAGTCGGGCCAAAGAAAAATCCTGCTGAATTGCCTGCGCTGAGCGATAAGTTATAGCCGCAGTGGGGATCGCCATTAGGGTGTTCACCCACAAAAATACTTCTGTCACCCCCTTCTTTTAGGCGGATGTTACCCGCAATCTCGAGCTTTTCCTGCGGGGAGGAAACGCCTATGCCGACATTCCCCGGGAGGGCGGAGTAGAGATTGTTGCCTGAAATAATCCAGTCGCCATCGCTGCCCCCGCTGAATTGTTTCCAGGCAGCGCCATCAAAATAATAATAGTTGTTGTCGTTGGTAACAAATACCAGAAGGCCTGTTGCCGGAAGGGATATCGCATCCCGTTCAACGACCGACATCCTGGGGATCAGGAGCCCCTTATTGAGGGATTTTACATCCAGCATGGCTGAATTGTCTGCTGAGTAGTTCGCATCATCTGTGATGGTCACATTCTGCGAAACAATGACGTTCGTCATCAGGACAAACATCAGTGCTAATAAAATAATAACTGAAGTTTTCATCGTTGTGCATTTTAAAGGTTGTTTTAATCTGAGATTCGTTTCCATTTTATTTAATTTTTATCTAAATTACTTTGAAATCAATGCATTAGCAATGATGACCGGATAAGCGGGCGCAATTCACTGACCAAAGTGCAGAATAAATTAGTTAACGGCGTTCTTTCTGTTGGCCATAAAAAATTGTACATTAGCAGCTACATACTTTTGCAATATGATCCTGCTGCTGAACATAATGCTTTTATTCTGCCCGTTAGCGGCAGAAGGGCCGGTGGGTATTGCAGGGGATGATGATGTCGTTCAGAAGAAAGATACCGGAGAATTGCCGTTGAAGGATACTTTGATATTTTTTTCCGAAAATTTCAATGATGGCGACTTTACCCTCAACCCTGAATGGAAAGAGGACATCCGGCAGACATGTGCCCCTGAACCGCCTACTATTAAGGTAACAGATGGTGTTTTAAGGTCGTTTCAGGCAGGCGCCGGAACCTGTGGTAACAATGCAGCCATTGAAACAGACCTCAATATCCCGGTTTCCGACAGTACGAAAATCAGGTTCGATGTAAAGCCTTCCTATTCAACCGTTGACGAGGGGGCAGGCTGGTTTGATGTGGAATATCCCGCTTATATTATTATTTGGCTCACAGATCAGGACAACAGGCTTATGAGGCTGATGTTCGGTTATAATTACAGAGGAGGAGAAAGCTTTTACGAAAAAGATAACATCTCCTTAGCTTTTCCATCCTGCCGGCAGGATGAGTGGATCAGGAGCGAAGTTTTTGTTCTGAGGAAGTATTATCCGGCGGCAAAACTCATCAAACGGATAAAGGTGGGAAGCAGCGGATGGGATTACTCCGGTTATTTCGATAACATCATGATTTTCAATGACAGCCCCGACCGTTTCTCCGGTTCAGTAATCAATACAGATTACCGGGTCCCTGCAATCGAATCCGGAGGTACCGGCTATGGATCCGTCAACAAGCAGGATAAAGCCATAGGGAAATTTAAGGCTGACCTTGAAATGAATAAAAGGCTGGGAAATATGATGACGGTGAACAAGTTTTGTTACCTGGTGGGTAACTCCTACTTAAATGCAGGCAATTATGACAGCGCGATGGTTTATTTACAGCAATCCCTTGAGCTGAGCAAGATGCTCCCTGACTATGATGCAGTAATAATAACGATGAGGAGAATGGCAGAGGTATACCTTATTTGGAACGAATATGGTAAGGCCCTGGATATGTATAATGAGCTTCTGGCGCGGTATGAAGAGAGGGAAGACCTTGACGGGATTCTCTTTTCGCTGAACGGAGTGGCTGAAATACAATTTCTTACAGGTAACTCCACCGCAGCCATTGAGTTTTACCAAAGATTGCTGGATCTGAACCGGCAGAAAGGCCATTCCGCAGAAGTTGCAGTTACACTGGAAAATCTTGGTAATGTTTACAGCAGGACAGGCCAGGCCCGTTTGGCGTTGCAGTGTTTTACACAGTCAATGAAAATACATGAAAAGGAAGGCGACTTCAACAGCCTGGCGCTCACCCTGCTGATCATTGCCAATATCCATGCCGGCCTCAAAGAATATGCCTTGTCCATCGATTACCTGAATAAGGGCATTCAGATCGCCCGCAAACAAAACCTGAGAGACCTTTTGAGTAAAATATATCTGAGCTATAGCGATATCTACGACCAGATGGGTGATAACAAAACAGCGCTGGGATACTATAAACTGTACAATGAAGCAAAGGACCTGGTTTCGGGCCGCGAACACGATGAAGCCCTCAACGACCTTCACGCCAGGTATCAGATAGAGATCAAAGAGAGGGAGATAGAGTTGCTGAGCAAGGACATGGCGATACAGGCGCTTGAAACCCACAGGCAGAAAAACCAGAAAAACATCTATATTGGCCTGGTGATTTTTGCTTTTGTTCTTATCCTTCTCCTCCTCCTCTTATCCAACCGTTATAAACTGAAAAAAGAAAAGCAGCGTTCAGACCTGGAAAAGCAAAAGCAGGAGTTGGAGAATAAATTGCTGTTGTCGCAGATAAATCCTCATTTCATTTTTAATTCATTGAATTCCATCAACAGTTACATCACCGGAAAAGACCTGCAGGCCGCACACTCATACCTGACGATGCTTGCCGGATTGATGCGCAGCATTTTAGAGAACACAAGAAAACCGGTCATTACCATTGAAGATGAGATCAGCACATTGGAAATGCTGCTTGAGCTTGAGAAAATGCGTTACGACAATAAATTTGAATACCGACTGTATGTTTCTGATGAGATTGACCCCGGAAATACGTGGATACCTCCCATGCTTGTACAGCCGTTTGTTGAGAATGCCATCATTCACGGTATAAAACACAAAGCAGGCAAAGGCCATATCGACATCGGTTTTTCCATGCAAAGCAATTTGATTTTATGTTCGATCTGCGATGATGGCATCGGGAGGAAAAAGGCGGCTGAAATACTCAGCCGGTCGAAGCATAAACATAAATCGCTCGGTTTGCAACTCACCGGGGAAAGGCTGGCTTTACTGGAAATGCTTTCAGGATCAACCCTGAAAGTGCAGATCACGGATCTGGAAAATGACAGGGGGGAGGCGACAGGAACAAGGGTTGAAATGTTGATACCCTGTGAAACGGAATAATAAAAGCAACATGACATAAATAACAAACAGAAAATGATAAAAGCGATCATCATCGACGATGAGGCAAAGGCCAGGGCAACCCTTGCCGATTCAATGGCCATGTATTGCAGGAATATTGAAATAATTGCCTGGGCCGGAAGTGTAAAGACCGGCCTTGAGGCAATCAGGGCAAATCCTCCGGATGTGGTGTTTCTTGATGTGTTGATGGATGACGGCACAGGGTTCGATCTCCTTGAACAATTGCCTGAAGTTGCTTTTGATGTTATTTTTGTTACCGCTTATGATCAATATGCCGTGAAAGCATTTGAATTCAGCGCCATAGATTATTTGCTCAAACCGGTAAAACCGCAGCAACTGATGAGAGCCACCGGCAAGTTGAAAAAAAATGACCGTTTTGAGTCATTGAACAGAAAGCTGGAGGTTTTAATCGGCAATCTGAACCATCTTGAAAAAATTGCCCTGCCGGCGTTGGATGGCTTGTGCTTTGTGAGGATAGAAGATATTGTGCGGTGCGAATCGGATGGAAATTATACCACTTTCCACATGCAGTCGGGCGAAAAAATTATCGTCACCAAACTGATCAGGGAGTACGAAGAGATGCTTTCGCCTTTGACTTTCTTCAGGGTCCATAAGTCACACATCATCAATTTCAGATTCATCAAAAAATACATCAGGGGAGACGGTGGATCGGTGATCATGAACGATGGAACGAAGATTGAAGTCAGCAGACGCAGGAAAGAGGGATTCATGTCGGCCCTGAAAATTTATTCCTGATGGATGGGTTGGCAAATCTGATTATGTATCCGGAACTGCCACCGCATACAAAAAAAGCCGCCCGGTGGAGGCGGCTTCACGGTGGGTCCGGTCACGGATCAACGGATGAAGACTTTTTCGGATTGCAAACCGTTGGCTGTGACCACATTAACAATATAGTAACCCTGAGGTGAACCCAGGTGGAAAGTCCGGAGAAGGTTGGCCGGGATTTTTTCGACCAACACCTTTTTTCCCAACATGTCGAAGATGGAAACCTCTGCATTGACATCCTTCACCATAACATACACGTTTTTTTCGAAGGAGTAGATGGTGGTTTCTCCTGCAAGACCGTCGCCCGGTTCTTCGTTCGGTTTTTCAACCCTTAGGTTAAAGTGAATGTAGAATCTTGCGGGGTCATCCTGGGGCCTGGCAGAGAAGGCATACTGAGAGGTGTTTCTGATGTCGATGAGTTTACTTCCCGATGTGCCGAAACCGGAAGTGTACCTGTCTTCAAGATAAACAGAGGTGCCCTGTTCCAGTCCGTCAAGTCCGCTAAAGTCGAAGGTGTAGGTTCCGGGCTGCCCCACTTCAATACTGAGCGGTACGGTTTTCTGCTGTATATCGGAGGCCATTCCGGCCAGGATATTGACCGCCATTTCGTCGTTGTGCATCACTGTGTAAAGTTGGGGCGCTGCAAAGATTCCTTTGATTTTGTAGGCATCGTATTCAGAGTCGAACTGGTCGGTGGCATCGGCGTAGAACCCGATGAGTGTGTTATCGGAGTAGCCGTTTCCGGTAACCTGCACGTTGAGAATTCCGGCAGACGGGTCAGAATTTTTATAGAAGCTTTGGCCGCTGTGTATCCTTTCCGCATTGGGAATGGTGATGGAAGGGGAAGCAGCATTTGTCTTGATCCAGAATCCCTGTGTTGAGGGGATGGCCCCATCGGTTTTGGTGCCGTATCCTCCGAGATTGTAGTTCCAGGTGAGATACTGGATGCCATCGTAAACATAAACCGTAGCATCAATGTTGGATTTGGTCCATGAGGAGTTCCATTCGATGGCCGAGGGATAAGGATTTCCGAGCAGGTTCCATCCGTCGCCCATGCCTGCGCCATTGTTGTAGGTGACTGTTGCCGATTTATCGCCCGTGTTCAGCGTGCCCCTGAATTTAACGGTGGTGTTGCCCGTAAACGCTGACGATGACCACACAGCATAACCTTCGGTGACATTCAGAGGGGTGTTGGTATTTGTAATCCAGCTCCAGGTACTGTCACTTTCCCTGAATGATTTCAGATAAATGTTCAGATAAACATTCGACTTGGCTGATGATACCGGCGCTGAAACCAGGTGCCACTGATCCTGGCTCAGGTATTGCTCAACCCTTGCATAACTGCCTGAAACACTTCCGTTGGTGATGAGGGAAGCCATTCCCGAAGATGATGCTTTCAGTAAAAGACTGTCGCTCAGCGAGAGGTTGCCGTCAACAGTAACATACGAATCGTCAGGGATGGTCAGCTTATACGTGCCTCCTCCCGTGAAATCTACGGTCATATTGCCCAATGTTGTCCTGTCGGCCGTTGTGCTTTTGATCGACATGTTTCCGTTACCGCTGAATTTGATGTAGCTTGACGAAGACCCTTTGATGTATCCTCCGTTGTTGACCAACCCCTGGGCGTAGCTGTGGCAGGCAAGTCCGGCAGTCAGCAGCAGAACGAGGAGGATGTTAATTTTTGTTTTCATTGTAGTAGGATTTTCTGGTTCAAAAAATATTGCATTAGCTGGCTTTGTGAACAGATACATAGGTCTGTGAGGGAGGCGCACCCTGGTACATCGGATCGTCGGGGTTCATGATTCTGAGTGGAATGGCTCCCGTCCAGAGGTTTTGCCATACCCAGATTTCGATCCTTTCCCCTGCCTTGAGGTACACCACATCGCTTACATTTGGCCCCAGGTTGTTGCGAAGGTCGTTCCACCCGTTGGGATTGTTGTCGGCGCCCTGTAGTTTGTTGCCCTGGGCATACATGAAAGTCTGTCCCTGCTGATTGGTCTTAAAAATAGCGATGGATACATAACCCGGGTAATTGGGATAGTGAATATCTTCCTCTGTATCATAACTTACCAGGATGAAGTCAGTCCGGGCGTTTACCTGGTAGTAGCCTTCTTCCTGAGCTGTAAAATATGCTGATGCCGGGCCTCCGGCGGGAGAATAAGGCGGTGTGATGGCGGTAGTGAATTCAAATTGCTGGTCGTAACTGAGCATGTCGAAATCCACAGGAGTCCATGCTGCAAAGGGAACCGGCTGCCCCCAACCCATCGGTTTCATTGGATTCTGTCTCTGGAATGCCCTTGCACGGCTTTGGTTGTTCAGATCAACGATGCCACTCGGTGCAGCCCGGAATATGGTAGCTCCGTCACCCTGGAAACTGTTAATCAGCCCGTTGGCTTTGACCAGCTTGAATGAGTTGTCGGTTCCGTCAATACCTTCAGCATAATTAGTGCCGGTGAAAGCGTATCCAAGAGAAGAGTTCCCGTTGCCGGTTGCGTTTGCAACCATTAACTGAGGCGCGGCAACACCCACAGGGTCAATAAGGTGAAGCAGGTGGAGGGGATTCGTGGCTCCGATACAAACGTTGCCTCCGCTTAAATATGAATTTCCGCCTGCATTAAGCTGAATTTTTGCCCCTGAAAGAGCGTCATACACCTTAAGCACACCGTTGTTTAGTCCGTCATTATTGATATCGGCATTCATTTTGCCACCTGCTACATTCCAGAATTCCACCTGCCCGTCGAAGCGTGACATCTGTGATGAATTGCCGTAAACATAAAATTTGTAACCCGGAGCGCTGGTGTTGGTGCCGATCACAACATTGTCATTAAAGTGCCTGAGGTAGGTGTCGGTACCCGACCTTCTCCAGAGGTTTCCGGTGGAGAGTTCGGTCCAGCCCGACCCGTCATAATACATATAATCCACCGAATCGGTGTCAAAAACAAGAAGCCCTGTGGCAGGGGAGGAGATGGCCGTGCGCTGTGTGCTTGTCAGGCGCGGGACCAGCATTCCTTTAGAGGTTGAATAAACGTCGAGCACAGCCGAAGCATCTGCTGTGTGGCTGGCATCGCTGATGGCGATGTTTTGTGCGTTTGACAAAACTGTCATGCCTAAGAAGGCAATCATAACTGCAATGAGATTTAACTTTTTCATAGGATGAATTTTTTAATTAAACAATGATCAAATTTTTAATTTGTGGCTAAATTAATGCCTGTCAAAAGTGAAATCAAGCCAAAATGAGTGAACGGCAGAGCAATGCGGGTAAAAGGGGCTGCAGGATTATTCAATGGGTGGCAGAAAATTAATAAATGGAGAATCATGACTGAGGAAGCGGGCAGGATTGCCATTACTGCTCCATTAAGAAGAGGTTTTTGTTTTGAACAGACATTCATCTGACCAACAAAGAAAAAAACAACTCAGAGCGCGAAATAGGCTTTGCCCAATTCATGCTGGTTGATGCATATCACCGGGATCATGGCTTTGTTCATCATGATTTTCTCTACCCAGGGGGCCAAAGTGATGACAGAGGATGCTATGCCGGCTTCGGTCATTATCAGGATGAAATCCATATTTTTTTCAACGGCATAATCAATGACAATATTTGGCGAATCACCCTCCTTTTCTGCGGTTTCAACACTGTATTTTACGTTTTCATTTGTAAATGCTTCGGTGATTTGCCTGGTTATCACTTCTATCCTGGCGGCATCCTGTGGTATGCCGGTATTCTCTTTCAGAAGGTAAATGGTGGAACCAAGGAGTTGTGCCATCTGAGTGGCCAGAAATACTTTTTGCCTCACCTCACTGAAGGAGTTGACAGGGAAGAGCACCTTTGCAAATCCGGTAAATTCCCTTTTCTGGAATACCACCGTGGGAACGGGTACGCCGTAGATCACCTTAAGGGCGTTGCTTCCCATGATGTGCTGGAATCCCTTTTTGCCGTGTGTGCCCATAAACATCAGGTTGGCGCCTGTTTCCCTTGCCTTTTCACCGATGGTTTCATAGATATTTCCTTCCTCAGCCATCGTTTCAACCCTGACCTGATGAAGGGAACTGATCTTTTCTGCAAAAAGATTTAGTTTTTTTAAAACCACCTCATGGATATCCTCCTTTTCAGAGAATGCCGAACGGGTGTCGCGGTTGATCACATGAAACAAAACCAGCCTGAAGTTAATTATCCGGCAAACTCTTGCTGCGTGAAGAGCAGCATTTTCTGCCGCCTCCGAAAAGTCGAAAGGCACAAGTATAACGCTCTTTAATTGATGTACCATTTTTGAACCGCTGTTTGAATGATTTAAAACTTCGTAAAAGTATAAAATAATATACTGCTGATTCAATATGAATGTGGTAATTTCAAAGATGAGCGATATTTATCAGCTTATCCTCCAGGTTGCAGTAAACATTTGGTGCAAATCTGCTCTGATCGATTAAATAAGAGTTAGCATGAATAGTTTTTTAAGTATCCCGGACATCCTTCAGGAAACTCTCAGAAAAGACAGGCTTTTGCATTTCACTGAGGCCGGTACTTTACAATATTTCCGTTACCTGCTTTCCGTTTTACCAAACCAATTGTAAATCAAACCGCCTAATATGCCTCCAAAGATCGGGGCCACCCAAAAAAGCCAAAGCTGTTCTATTGCCCAGCCGCCTGCAAACAGAGCTACACCCGTACTCCTGGCAGGATTAACGGATGTGTTGGTAACCGGAATACTGATCAGGTGGATCAGAGTGAGCGCCAGGCCGATGGCCAATGGTGCAAAACCGGCAGGCGCTTTTTTGTCGGTTGAACCCATGATTACCACCAGGAACATTGCCGTTAATACAACTTCTGCTATAAGGGCTGCAAGAAGGGAATACCCTCCGGGCGAATGTTCACCGTAGCCATTGGATGCAAATCCTGCGGATGTACTGAAACCTTCCTTGCCACTGGCAATCAGGTACAATACGAGCCCGGCAAAGATCGCTCCGAACACCTGTGCCACTATGTAGGGCAGAAGTTCTTTGCCGCTGAATCTTTTTCCGGCCCACAGGCCAAAGGAAACTGCCGGATTAAAATGTGCACCCGAAATATGGCCGACTGCATAGGCCATGGTCACCACCGTAAGCCCAAAAGCCAGGGCAACACCGGCAAATCCGATACCCAGTTCGGGAAATGCGGCTGCCAGAACAGCGCTTCCGCAACCTCCGAACACCAGCCAGAAAGTTCCGAAGAACTCAGCGGCCGTTTTTTTGTAAATCTGGTTCATTTTATTGATTATTAGTGGACAATGGATTTATTGTATAAAAATACACATTTGTTTTCATGGCCTGATATCAGTAATAAGCTTTTTTGAAATTTCAATGACAGGTTCCACATCAAAATCTAACCGGAATTTTTTCCCCGTTTCAGAATCCTGCGCTCACTCCGATATTGAAAAACGGTTCCCATTCGCCATAGGGCGAATTTCTGCTTTGCAAAACATCGAATTTAACGGAAGCCAAAGCCCATATCCCCGGGGCCACCTCCGTGGCATAACCGGCGCCCAGAAAAAGGAACGGCACCCATTCACGGGATGTGGTCATGTCAATGTAATAAAACTCATAATTATACATGGCATACTCGGCATGCAGAAAAAGTGACGGGGACAGACGGTATCTTGTAAACAAACTTCCGCCATAGTTGGAAGTGTTGTAAGTTTGACTATACCTTTTATCACTGATATATTCATACCCTAATTCAAGCCCTCCTGACAGTTTTGGCGTGAATTTGTAGCCTATCATGGGGTAAACAGCTATCATGGTATAAGCGCCGAAGGAAAGTCCCAGCCCTCCGCCAAAATATATCCTTTCGCTGAGAGGAGGTTTTGAGGGTCTTTCTTTTTTCTCCCTGATTTCAGGAAGGGTATCCTGAGCCATTCCGGCAATGCAAAAAATGACTAAAGCTCCAGCTAAAAATATTCGTTTCATTGAAATGATGTTTTGAGTACCTGTGCAAAGATAATGCGTTAAGGGGAAAAATGGCATGCCCTGTAAATAATAGAGCTTCAATAAGAATATGTGATAAGAAAAATGCCGGTTATCGATGTTAATGCCTGATGTTACCCTAAGATAATTTCCCCGTCCTCATTATCCAGCCTGCACTTTACGGTACATGGAGAGCATGGTGTTTATTCCTGCAGGCAAGGCATGCAATTGTTGAATATTTATATCTTTGTAAAATCAAGATATACGGTATGATAAAATCGATGACCGGCTATGGTAAGTCGGAGTTTAATTATGGAAAGAAGAGGGTGGTGGTGGAAATCAGAACCCTGAACGGCAAACAACTTGATATCACTACAAGGATTCCAAACGGATACAGGGAAAAGGAACTTGAGATCAGGAGCCTGCTGGGGAATGCCCTGAACAGGGGAAAGGTGGATCTGACCATAAACATTGAGGATACCGGCAGCGCTGCCAGTTTTACCCTGAACCGGCCCCTGGTGGAAAGATATTACTCCGAACTCAGGTCCATGGCGGGTCAGCTCGGACTGGAGCAAACGGGCGATTTGCTTCCGGTGGTGATGAGGATGCCAGAAGTGCTTGTCCCCTCAAGGGATGAAGTTACCGAAGAAGAATGGGAGCTGCTGAAAAACACGATTCAGGAAGTCGCCGGAAAGGTGGACATTTTCAGGACAGAAGAAGGCAATATCCTTCTGGATGATCTCCTGAAAAGGAATCAGAAACTGCTTGATTTTCTGGAAAAAGTCAGACCTTATGAAAAGAAGCGGATTGATATCCTGAAAAGTAAAATCAAGAAAGATCTTATTGAAATCATTTCTCCTGAAAATATCGATCACAACAGGTTTGAGCAGGAACTCATCTATTATATTGAAAAACTGGATATTACAGAGGAAAAGGTGAGGCTGCGCAAGCACTGTGACTTTTTCAGGAAAACCATTTCCGAAGGGGAGGCCCAGGGTAAAAAACTGATCTTCATCACACAGGAAATGGGAAGGGAGATCAATACATTAGGCTCAAAATCAAACGATGCGAGCATCCAGAAACTGGTGGTTATGATGAAGGATGAACTTGAAAAAATGAAAGAGCAATTGTTTAATATTCTCTGACAGTATCTGTGACAGGCAGGCTGTTTCGGTCGAAATCTGCTGAAAATGACACAAGCCGGTAAAGGAAAATGCATTATCATTTCTGCACCCTCCGGAGCAGGGAAAACCACGATTGTGAAGAAGCTTCTTGAGGCCGATTTAGGCCTGGAGTTCTCCGTATCGGCCACCAGCAGGGCGCTCCGACCCGGTGAAATGAAAGGCAGGGATTACTACTTTATGTCGCCTTCCGAGTTCAAAAGAAAAATTGAAGAAGAGTTTTTTCTGGAGTGGGAGGAAGTGTATTCCGATCATTTTTACGGTACGCTAAAATCGGAAGTGGAAAGGATATGGAACAAAGGCCACCACGTTATCTTCGATGTTGATGTTTACGGAGGACTCAATCTGAAAAAGTATTTCGGGAAGAGTGCTTTAGCTGTTTTTATTATGCCTCCGTCCATTGATGCGTTACGCGAAAGGCTTTTAAAGCGTTCCACCGAAAGCGAGGAGAACCTGAGCCGAAGGCTCAGCAAGGCAGAACATGAACTTGCCTTTTCTCACAAATTCGATCTTCAGATAATGAATGATGAACTTGATCGGGCTGTGGAACTTGCCGTCAGGAATGTCAGGGATTTTCTAAAAAAACAGTAACTGTGAAAACCATCGGACTCATAGGCGGTTTAACATGGGAATCCACCCTGGAGTATTACAGGGTCATCAACCGCGAAATCAATAAAAGGCTGGGATCAGGCCATTCGGCAAAGATGGCGCTGATCTCACTGGATTTTGAAGAAGTTACCCGCAAAGGAGCGGATACGGCAGGCATACTTTGTGATGCTGCCCGGAAATCACAGCATGCAGGGGCGGATTTTTTACTCCTGGGAGCAAACACTCCTCACCGGTGGGCAGAATATATTATTCGGGCAATCGATATTCCTTTACTCCATATTGCTGATCCCGTCGGCAGGGCCATCAATAAGTCAGCGGTCGACAAAGCGCTGTTATTGGGCACAAAATTTACGATGGAGGAAGATTTCATCAGGAAGAAACTGGAGGATGAATACGGTATTCAGACCATTATTCCTGAGAACAACGACAGAAAAATACTCCATGATATTATTTATAAGGAGCTTTCAAATAGCATGTTCTCAGGAACGGTCAGGGATAAGATTCGCAGAATTATGATGAAAAGCATTGGGGATGCCGGCGGGGTGATCCTTGGTTGTACAGAACTTCCCCTGGTGATCAGGCAGGAAGATGCGTATGTTCCGCTTTTCGACACTCTGGAACTACATGCACGGGCGGCAGTGGATTTTGCTCTTGAATAAGAAAATATATGCAACCGGTAGAATGGGCCAAAGCGGCCACAATTTATTCTTACAACGACAATCTGATCAGGGCCATTCTCGGAATCGGGATGGAAGAAAGAGCCGTACGCGTACCTGCACCGGATGAGGTGGTGATCAGGGTGAGCGCCTCCCCGGTGAACCCTTCGGATATTGCTTTCCTGCGTGGTGGTTACAATGTGTTTAAGCCGCTACCGGCCGTTCCGGGTTTTGAAGGCGCCGGAATAGTCGTCGACACAGGCAATAACGTGAGGCATTGGAGAGGTAAAATGGTGAGTTTTTTCACCCGGGACGACAACGACGGGGCATGGTCTGAATATGTAGTTACCAGCAAGACAAATTGTTTTCTGATCAAAGAAAATGTACCGGCAAACCAGGCTGCCTGCTTCTCGGTTAATCCTTTTACTGCTTACGGACTCTTTCAAATGGCTGTGGAGTCGGGCGCCGGGATCATTGTCCAGAATGCTGCCGGAGGTCAGGTGGCCGGGTTTATCCGTTATTTTGCCAAAGAAAGCGGGTTGGAAGTGATCAATATTGTCAGGAAAAAGGAACAGAAGGATGATCTGAACAGGGCGGGTCACATAACCATAAATTCTGTTGATGATGATTATCTGCAGAAGCTGTCGGAAATCACAGCCGGACGAAAGGTTTTTGTGATAGATGCAGTGGGAGGGGAGGCAACAGGCCGTTTGATAAATACCATGCCTCCGGGCTCAACATTAGCGCTGTACGGAGGGCTGTCAGGAGGAAATATCGGGGGTATTGACCCGATTGAGGTAATTTTCAGGGACAAACGGTTTATTGGCTTCAACCTTAACTTATGGAGGACTTCTGTTCCTGTGGATCGCCTGGAGCAGGTTTCAGAACAGCTTCAAAAAATCATCGCCGGTGGGAAATGCACCACAAGAATTCAGGGAACATACCCCCTTTCAGAAATCGTGCCTGCCATAAGAGCCTATATCAGAAACATGTCAGCCGGAAAGGCACTGCTCATTCCGGGGGAAAAAGAGGGCTGAGACATGAGGGTTCGGAAAACAGAATTTGAAAGCCGGAAGTAATGAGTCAATTCATAGATCCAGAAAAGTTTTATAACGAATCCTTGGTTTTGCGACTGCTTATTAAAGGGTAATTATTTCACCTTTTCCTGTTTTGATGTTGTATTTTTTCCCTTTTACTTCCACTTCAACGGATTTATTTTCAGGGTTTTCCTGCCTGATGGAGATGTTTTCACGGGTCAGATCAATAAAGTATTTCACTCCCCTGAAACCGAACCTGAATTGGATGGCCCTCCAATGCTCAGGAAGCTTCGGGTCGAATCGGGGTATTTCCAAACCGGGGTTCAGTCCGGCAAAGGAGAACAAAGCCACCAGGATGGTTCCGGCCATTACGCCCGCATGGATTCCTTCTCCCGTAGTGCCTCCCTGGATATCGTTGTAATCGCTGGTCAGGGCATCGAGGTAGAGGTCCCAGCTAAGCTTTGTGTCGCCGGTCATATTGGCCAAATGTGCATGCACAACGCGGCTCAGAGTAGAACCATGAGAAGTTCTTTGCAGATAATATTCAAGATTTTTCTGCAGGTAATCGTCCGGTAACCGGTACCCCATTTGTTGAAGGATGCCTGTGACCGTTTGTTCGTCAAGATGATAAAAAGCCATCAGGGCATCCGCCTGTTTTGCCACTTTAAAGTCGTCTGCCGACAGCCCTTCGGCCTTAAGGAGCCTGTCCATCCTGTAAATGTTGCCGTATTTCGTCCTGAAGTAGTTCCAGTCGGGTTCCTTCAGGTCAAAATAACCCTCATATTGAGCAAGGATACCGTCTTGTATGCTGATCCTGAGATTTTGGGAAATATCCTTCCACCTTTTTATCTCTCCGTCTTTTAATCCAATCCTGTTTTTATTTTCCTCACAGGCGGCGGGGCTCATCATTTCCAGCAGTTCGGATGCTTTTCCGAAAGCCCATGCTGCCATGATGTTGGTATAGGTATTGTTTTTCAGTCCTCCCTCTTTGGCATGAGGATATTTTTCATGAAATTCGTCCGGACCCATCACCCCTGCAATATCATAACGTTCATCGGTTTTGTTGAATACTGCTTTGGAATCCCAGAACCGGCAGATTTCGAGGAATATTTCGCATCCGTATTTTTCCATAAAATCTTTGTCACCGGTGACATGGAAATAGTTCCATATATTAAAAGCGATGGCTAAGGAAACGTGTCGCTGTAACGAGCTGTGGTCGGGCCCCCAGTGTCCGGTAACGGGGTTAAGATGTACCACTTGTGTTTCTTCCCTTCCGTCACTGCCGCTCTGCCAGGGAAACATGGCGCCGGCATATCCGTGCTGGCGGGCATATTCCCTTGCCTTATCCAGCCTGCGGTAGCGGTATAAAAGTGCAGCTTTGGCAGCCTCCGGGAAATGAAGGTTGTACAGCGGCAGGATAAAAAGTTCGTCCCAGAAGATATGGCCGCGGTAAGCTTCGCCATGCAAACCCCTGGCTGTTATGGATGCGTCAAACAATACATTGTGCGGTGAGAATGAAACCATCAGATGGTAGAGGTGGAGCCGGAGGAGTTTCTGCGCAAGCCTGTCCCCGGTGATCTTTATGTCTGCTTTTTTCCAGATTTCGTCCCATTGGGCCGAGCTCTCCCGGAGCAGTAATCTGTAATCGGGCAGATTGAATAAAAGTGCAGTTGCATCCGCTTCAGGATCGGCGCTGTCCCACGGCTGTGAAGTAAATATCGAAACCGTTTTTTCGATGGTCAATGTTTTGCAGCTATCCATTTCCATGCTGAAACGGGAGTAAAGTTCCCCGGGCTGCCTGTCGATCAGGAGAAGAGGTTCTGCCGGTTTTCCGTTGTACAGGATTTTATGCCTGGCTGCTTTTGATACAATGATTCCCGACCGGGTTGTTTTGACCGAGACATAACCGTGTCCATTATTACGGCATCCTTCATCCACCGGCACAAGATGTTTCTGGTTCAGATCCCGGTATCGCTCCACTCCGTTGTTGATGATGTTCCCGTTGATGCCACAGCGTACCGTGATCCGGGCGCTGTAATTGACCGGAAAAATCCGGTAACAGATTCCTGCAATGTGCGGGTTGTCCATGGACGCAAACCTTTCCGATTCCACAAGAGTGATTCTGCCTTGATCATCCTGCACCCTGACTTTACGGGAATAAAGGCCGGTACTTATGTTCAGCGTCCTCTCCAATTCAATGATTTTTGCCTTATTCAGATCGAACCACTCCCCGTCGCCGATACGGAAGGTAAAATGGGTCCAGTTGGGACAGTTGACAAAATCTTCATTGGAAACCTCTCTGTCGCCCACTTTGGAAATCAGCCTGTTATACAAGCCTGCAATGTAGGTGCCCGGATAATTGAATTCTCCGGCATGGTTTTCTTCCATCGAGCCCCTGACGCCAAAGTAACCGTTTCCGGTTGTTAGCAGCGATTCGCGTGTTTTCTCCTTTGCCGGGTCATAGTCGTAATACGAAATCTGCCAGCTGTCGTTTTCCAGGCTTAGTCTGAACCATCTCCGGATATCATCAAAACCGAAATCCGCCAGGTCTTTTACCACCACATCTGCACCATTGATTTTCAGTTCCCTCTCATTGTTTTCACGGGCTATTCCTATGATCAGGCCGAAATTGCCTTTTTTTCCTGCCTGAACCCCTGAAACAGCATCTTCTATTACAACAGATCTGTCATAATCAACACCCAGATTATTTGCAGCAGTGGTGAAAATATCCGGTTCCGGCTTGCCTTTCAGATTTTTCTCAGCCGAAACAACGCCATCCACTATTGTTTCGATAAGATATGAGAGGCCGGCCTTTTCCAGGACGGCAGTGCAGTTTTTGCTGGAGGAAGCCACACCCACACGGATGCCGTTTTCCTTCAGAAGTTTTATCAGTGACACAGTGCTTTCGTACACCTCAACGCCATCTTTCAGAAGCACTTCATTGAACGCCCGGTTTTTTCTGTTTCCCAGTCCGCAGACAGTTTCCAGAGAAGGATCGTCAGCGGGATCTCCGAAAGGAATTTCTATTCCTCTTGACTCAAGGAAGGATTTGACGCCGTTGTACCTGGGTTTCCCGTCCACAAAGGTAAGATAGTCGTGTTCGTGGGTGAAAGCAATGAATTTTTCCCCATATTTTTTTTCCCTGAAGAGGAGATATTCATCAAACATTTTTTTCCATGCGGCGCTGTGGACCAGAGCCGTTTTAGTGATGACCCCGTCGAGGTCAAAGATCACAGCATCAAAAAGATGTGAAGGCATAATACCCGGAAATTAATTTTATAATAAACCACATTAAAGGATGCAAAATTAGGTAAATCAATGAAGTTTTTCATTGTCAATATATTCTGACCTCCGGCGCTGAACCTGCCGATTTAGTTCAACCGGGAATAATCGCCGGGCGCTGCGCACCGGTCATATTCCTGTGAATTGGGCAACGTTATCATTTCATGTATTATATTTTGTATCTTTCAATCTTAGATATTCCCTATGCGATTTTCTTTTTGCAATAAGTAAGGAATTATTCAAACTATACTAATCTCTGAGACAGCGCACAGATAATCCATTTTTCTTATCGGAGTCACCATAATAAACGTAACTGTAATTGTATAACAACTCACGTATCCAAGCCCAATTGGAAGATGTTTCTGAAGATGACCACCAGTAGCCGCGGGCACCGATAGCACCGTATACATAAGTGCCTCCAAATCGGCCACCACCTGGAAATCCTGAAAAACTGAATTCATCTGTGCCATATTGTGACCAATGCTGATCCCAACGAGGATGTTCGTTTGTATTACAAAGTCCACCTAATGGGGAGTTTATCTGTCTGCATGATTTTAACTTGTTTCCGCCGTAATAAGCACCTCCAATAAAGTCTGTTAATATTGTCCATTCATCATTAGTTGGTACGTGCCATCCTGCAGGGCAAAGGCCATTAGTATCAATTGGTGCATACCAATTGTACAATGCTCCATATTTGTCTTTCCACAAGATATCATTATCATACCAAACATACGCTCCTGTCGTTAGGTTCGACCATTGGCCTGGATCTACCACATTTGGTATTGGTATACCGTTTTGATAAGTGGTAGTTTTCAGGTTTTCTTTCATCCAGCATTGGTTTCCAATAAGTACAGTATTATAGTTATTACCGTCAATATCTGATAATATATCGCCGCAAGAAAAAGGAATATAAGGAGATACACCAGGTAGTATTATATAATTACCATTGCTAATAAACAATGTGTCGCCCGATACTGAAAACGTTTGTTCATCTTTATCGTTTGAAACATTTTTCGCATGTAAAGCATATGGAACAGAAAGTAATTGGGAAATCCCAAGAAACTGGTAATTTGTTCCACCATTTGCGTCAATTTCAACTTTTAGGAAATGGTAAGCCGTAGCCCAGCTGATATTTGCAAATACTCCTGATTCCACTGTTCCAGTCCCAATTTTAAGCAATGCCAAACCAAACTCATTAGTTGTGAGGGCATGGGTTTCGCTGTAAATAAGTGCACCGTTGATGCTATCCTGTAATATTCCGATTCTGAATGATACTGATTGGTTAATGATCAGTTCACCAAAATTGTCACGAACAACTGTTTGGTAATTGAATGCAAGTGGTGTTTGGGCAGAAATTATCGTTGTTACAAATTGTCCCAATAATACAAGTAAGATGAGTTTTTTCATTCTATTTCTGTTTTGTATTGAATCAGTTTTATAAATAATGTTGGGTTACGGTTTGGCGGCTATGTTGCGTGCCGGTTTCGTTTACTCTCTGTTTCCTGGTTTCCAATAGGTTCATGTTTACGTTTCATTTCCTTTTGGACAACCTGCAAGGTATGCAATATGAGCCGCTGTTACCGCCGGTAATTCCTTTATTTATAAGCTCTCCTGGAATTTAATGAATCCAAATACCTCGATTGAATTCTCTTTCTTATTTATTTTGTATACGACAATATATCCCTTTACTATCAAATCACGAATGTCTTCCCGTTCAAAGAAAATTGATTTTCGATTCTTGTATGGCATTCTTGGAATATCTTTAACTGGTTCAAGTATTTGTGATTTGAATTTTCGCGCTGCATCTGGTTTATCTTGAGCAATATATTTTATCTGGTCATTTAATTTATTTCTGAATGATTTGGTTATCCTAAGCTTCATACTTCTGAATGGTTTTTTCTAATTCATGGTCTAGTTCTTCAAGTGTCAAAAATTCACTTTGTCCATTTTCTAAAAGTTTCAGTTCTTCCTTCAAATATTCCTGCATGGAAATGAATTCTGAGTCTTCGTTAATAACCTGAATTTCATCCTTTCTAAACCGTTCTAAAAACCACATTAAATTCCTGTAAACTTTATCATTAACTCTCAATCGTATGGTCTGCATATTTTTCTTTTTTTTACAAAGATAATCTTTCGAATAAGTATTATCAAATTTTAACATTATTGGCTATAACTTGTTTAATCCCTACCTGTTAATATATTTTTACTTTAACATTTTAAAAACCAACTATTAACCCATGTTAAACGCTTTCAATCGTTTAAAAACGGATATTTCAACCAGCCCGCAATTTACAAAAAAATGCAATCAAAACAACAAAACGGTGGGCTGGCGCGGGAAGTGATTTGCAATCAAACTGAAAAATTCAACAGATGGGATATCAGTGATAACGGATTGCCCGTATGAAACGTTGTGCAATTCGAAGCACTTCCGTATCAGGCCGTTGCTGCCGTTGATTAAATGTTATGTCGTTTGAAATTTAGCGCTATCCGCGCAATGTTTTATGACCGGCTGTTATGCGCTGGCGGTGCTTATATTATGACAAAATCTCTAAAATTTTTTCTGGTAATCACTTTATTAGCTGAATCATAAGCTTCTGTAAATGTTTTTGGAAGCTTTTTAGTTTTTTTGTGATTCCATTTAAACTCATAGCCATATATCTTTCCTCCAATGTTTTCTACAAAATCAACCTCTTGCTGTTGTTTAGTCCTCCAAAAATATATCCTCGCTAAGCTCTGTTTGTACTCAATTTGTTTCACTCGTTCTGAAATTAAGAAATTCTCCCATATTGCTCCTTTATCAGTTCTTATTTCCAAAGGGTCAAAATTTCCGATAATCATATTTCTAATGCCAAGATCATAAAAGTAAATTTTCTTATTTGTTTTTATCTCGTTGCGTACATTTTGACTAAAACTTCCTAATCGAAATATTACATAGCCTTTTTCCAAAATCTCAATATATCGACTTACTGTGCTTTTATCAACATTAAGAATTTGTGCAATTTCAGAGTAATTCACTTCGTTACCTACTTGTAAGGCAAGAGCTTGAACCAACTTATCCAGAATTTCAGGTTTTCGAAGATCAGATTGCGCTAAAATATCACGATATAAATAACTATTAATAAGGTTTCTTAATATACTTGTCTCTTCTCCCGGGTTATTGAGTACGTCAGGGTAGAATCCATATAACAATCGTGTTTCAAGTTGCTTTTCTGCATACAAATATCCATGATGTTTCTCAAATTCTTCCCAGGAAATTGGAAATAGCTGATATTCCCATTTCCTTCCAGTCAACGGTTCATTAATTTTATTTGATAAATCAAATGATGAAGAGCCACTTGTAAATAATTGAATTTGTTTGAATTGATCTGTTATTATCTTCATAGTTAGTCCAATTCCGCCAATTCTTTGCGCTTCATCAATAAAGATAAACTTATGTTTCCCGATTAATTGTCTTATTTCCTCTGTATTTGGTTCATTGAGTAAAGTTCTTGTTCTGGGGTCATCACCATCGAGAAACAAATAATCATGGGAATTTAATATCTCTTTGATTAATGTTGTTTTACCAACCTGTCTTGGCCCAATAAGAATAATTGCTTTACCAGAGCCAATTTTTTTCTGCAAATATACAAATTTATGAGATTATATTCTCCGATAGTTATATTTTTTAGAGGTTATAATCATTTGTGGTAGCGTGTGCCGAACGGTCACATATATGAAATGTTGTGGATTGCGGGAGACATCCTTGTCTGCCGTTACAAAAGTTTATGCAGGGCAGAAACTTTCAATTAACAACTTTACCCCCAATATTTTATATATGATGTGGGTGGCTGGTGTTTATTTATAATTTGTCAGTCAACTCTCTAATTATTTGTTCTTTAAGTCTTTTCTTAATCTCAGGTGCTTCTTGTTGTAAATATTCAAGTCCAAAAAATAAATTTCCTTGTTTTCTATTTTGTCTTGGCTCAATACTTTCAATTAGAATTGCTTCTAAAATATCACCCAAATTTTGAACCGTCAAGTTGTTAAATTTGATGTCTGTATTTAGTTTCCCATTTTCGCTTACAGGGTAAAAACCAAACCAAGAAAATCTGTCCCAACGACCACCAAGTCTGTCTGTTGTGTGATTTTTTAAACGTTGTCCTAATGTTTGTTCTATTGCTTGTCCGACGTAAATAGTTTCTCTACTGTCATGAAGTAAATAAATTCCAATTTGGTCTTTAAAGTTTACTTCAGATGCTCCAATTTGTTGAATTCCTAATAAGTCAGGTATTGTTTTCCAATGAACAAGGTTTCTATTCCAATAAATACCAAAAGCATTAATTATTTTGTAGCTTTCTTTTTTGGGTTTAGTTTCATAAATAGTTTCAGTTCCTTTTATTTCTTCATCATCAGTCAATAGTTGAGAACTGTCATCAAGAAATTTTCTCAAGATGTAATAACCTCTGTCAACTTTGGCAAAAATTGATTTTTCTTTATTTGTGTTTATATCTGTTGTCAAGTTAGCACTAACCGTGTCTTGTGGTGTTGCTCCAAGTGATTTTCTATAACCACGTTCTGCAATTAATTCTGCAATTACTGTATAATGAAGAGATTTTTTTCTTCTTCAAGTACTTTTTCAATTGCTTCTTTCCATTTCAATTCTGCCATATATTTTCTTTTTTGTCTGCCATGTTCGTTTTTGTCCTACACTTGCCATCAACTTGCTTATATCCCAACCCGTCAATATATTTTCACTTTAACATATTAAAAATCAACTATTCACCCCTGTTAAACGCTTTCAACCGTTTAAAAACAGATATATCAATCTGCCGCAATTTACAAAAAAATGAAATCAAAACAACAAACCGGTGAGCTGCTGCGGGAAGTGATTTGCAATCGAACTGAAAAACTCACCAAACGCAAGAAAGGCCTACCGCAGGGGAGCCCGCTAAGTCCGCTTCTGTCCAATATCATGCTGAATGAACCGGACAAAGAGATGGAAAAGCAGGGACTCCGCCATGTCCGTTATGCAGACGACTTCAGTATTTTTACAAAAAGTAACATGCAGCCCGCAAGACCTGGAATAGCATCTGTTTGTTCCTCAGGAACAAGTTAAAGCTACCCATCAACCGGAAGAGGGCCGACTGTAAAGAAATTGTCCGGTGGACAATTTTAAGGAGGAGCCAGGTTGACGGGATGGGGCATACTTTAACCTGTAAACTTTTGGCTGCCGGGGTTCGGCTTTGTACACAAATACTTAAAGGGAAAGAGAGGAAAATACCAGCGGGTATTAAGCGATAAAAACCGGAAATCGCTTAAACCGAATCAAGCGAAGCGAATCACGAACACCTTTGAAAATAAATTATACCTCTACTGAATGGTTTTGCGGAAAATACTGAGCTACAATGAGCGTTATAACTGCTTCTAAGAGAAAAACGCTTCGCATTTTTAATAAGAAGCAATATACATCCTGCCGGATCATTTGATTACGATTACGACAACGACAACGACAACGACAACGATTGGGGCAGGGATACCCGGATTCGACAGTTGCATTTTTTCACACTCTGCGAACCTCCGCGAAAACCTCAGCGGAACT
>JAFGME010000218.1 GCA_016927695.1 Bacteroidales bacterium | reverse complement strand
TTCTATTATGTGGATCCGCTGAGGGTACAGGCCGGCGCTACTATCGAAAATACCTCTCCCTTCCATTACTGCAAGTTCAGGTATGCTGTTTTCGGCATGCTGCGCATCGACAATGACCAGGATCTTCTGCTGCAAAATGTAGAGTTTTTGGGTCCTGCCACCGGCTATAACGTTTATAAATCGGTGGATAGTGGAAATCTGGAATTTAAGGACTACTACGGAGATTATGCCGGTGAGGCTTATGAAAATGATCCCTACAACCGTATTCACTGGACAAACAATGCCTTTTCACTGGATGTGAAAGTCTATCTCGAAGGCCCTTTTAATGGTAGCCTGATGACCACCACACTTAATCCGGTCATGCTTCCACTTACACAACCATACAATCAGGCGCCCTGGAATTATTCAGGGTCCGAAAGTGTTACAGCCATACCCAACAGTACCGTGGTTGACTGGGTTCTCATTGAACTGCGTGATGCCCCCGATGCGGCATCAGCAACAGGAGCTACCGTACTGGCACGTCGTGCAGGTTTCCTACACAACAACGGAACCGTCACCGGAACCGATGGAACCAGCCTGATGCAGTTCACCGAAACCATCACAAACCAGTTGCTAGTGGTTGTTCGCCACAGGAACCATATCAGCATCATGTCAGGGGATTACCTTCAGAACAATGCAGGCATCTGTTCCTGGGATTTCACCTCCGGGATCAACCAGGCCTATGGAGGAGGGAATGCCCACAAACAGATAGCTCCGGGCATCTGGGGGATGACTGGCGCCGATGGAAATGCCGACAACCAGATCAACAATGGCGACAAAAACGATGTTTGGGCAGGTCAGGCCGGATCAGGCGGATACAAATCAGGCGATTTCAACCTTGATGCACAGGTGAACAACGGCGACAAGAACGATATTTGGGTGCCTAATACCGGTCTGGGAGGACAGGTGCCCGACAACGGCGGTTACAAATGCTGTGTGCCCGAATGATACCGGCCTGGTACATGGATTTGCTGTTCAACCCTCAGCCATCCGTATGAAAACAACTGCGATCATCATCGATGACGAAAGGCACAGCCTGGAAACCACCAGCATACTGATCAACAGGCATTGCCCTGAGGTGCTGATTATCGGGCAGGCAATCACCCCGGAACGGGGAATTGAGCTGATCGACATTCTCAAACCGGGGCTGGTTATCCTGGATGTATCCATGCCGAAAATGGATGGAATGGCCCTTATACAATGTCTTAGGTTCAAAAATTTCAGTCTCATTATGACCACCGCATCCGAATCATTTAAGGCCTGCCCCTGGCAAGGGAAGGAGGTCGCTTGCCTGTTCAAGCCCTTCTCACCCAATGAACTCATAATGGCAGTAAAGCAGGCCATGGAAATCCGGAAAACCTATGTGGAATGAATAAAAGCTAAGCTGTCAGGTGTAGCCGATGCGTTGCTGGTCTGCATCCTGGTTTGCAGATAACGCTTCATAAACCCATTTCATTCTTAATATCCAACGGATAAGATTATCCTGTCAAATATCAGGGATTTCCTGCTGAAGGATAAGAAACGCTTTGTGATAAGTGGCAGCTGTTTTAACTTGGCGTGGTTTTTTAACATTACACTTAAATAATAAGTACATGAGACCCAACATACTCTTCACACTACTGCTTTCAGCGATTATTCCTGTTATTTTAATGGGACAACCGCACAGCGCGCAATATGATAAAAGCTGCGCCGATTACTGGCTCGATAAAATGAGCGATCCGAATGTGAACTATCACCGGCTGGTGGCCGAATTCGACCAATACTGGGCAGGCAAAAAACCTGACAAAAACAGTGGATACAAGCTGTTCAGGAGATGGCAGCATGCTAATTTCCCTTATGTGAAACCTGACGGTTACCTGTTGCCTCCGGATCATGATATGACTGAATACAATAAATTTTTGTTGCAGAATCCGGGAGAGGGCATTACCGGCACATGGGACCTTGTGGGACCCACAATTTTTCCCCAGCAATATTATGGCGTGCAATGTCCGGGTTTGGGCAGGGTCAGCGCCCTGGCCTTTCATCCCACCAATCCCGACATCCTCTTTGCAGGAGCGCCTGTGGGAGGCCTCTGGAAAACGGTTGACGGGGGCGATAACTGGTTCAGCCTGAATACCGACGACATCCACACCATGGGCGTTTCCAGCATAGTGGTTGATTTCACCGATCCAAACATCATCTACTTCGGTTCCGGCGACCGGGATGGATCGGAAAGCATGGGCCTCGGCGTGTTTAAATCCTTTGATGGCGGGCTTTCATGGACACAATACAACTCGGGAATGGGTAATAGAACCGTCAGCAAACTCCTGATGTTCCCCGATGATCATAACTCATTGCTGGCCGCTGCAACCGACGGCGTATATTTAACCGTCGACGGAGGCGATAACTGGACAATGGTTCGCCCCTCGTCAAAATCCGTGAAGGACCTGGTTTTTAAACCCGGAGATCCACAATATATTTATGCCGCCAGAGGAGGCGATATCTACCGATCCACAGACCGCGGTCTCACCTGGGTTTTAACCAAACATACGGCGGCGCAACGCATTGTGCTGGCCGTTACCCCTGCCAATCCCGAAAAGCTGTATGCGCTGGCAACCCTTGACTCAAAATTCTACAGGCTCTATTCCTCTGACGATTCCGGCAGCAGTTTTACTGAAATTGTTTCAACAGGCATGGAGGGGGAAGGCCAGGGAGGCTATAATCTCGACCTGGCAGTTGACCTCTGGAATCCACAGGTATTATACGCGGGGATGATCAACGTGTTCAAATCCACCAACGGGGGAGCCTCCTTCACCATGATCGCCAATGCCGGCCAGATACATGCCGACCAGCATATTTTTGAAATTTCGCCCCAACTGGACGACTACCTTTTCATCGGAAACGATGGCGGGGTTTACAAAATGTGGATCGGCGGAGGAACGCACCCCGTGACGACCATCAGCGACGGTCTGACCATTTCTGAAGTTTACAGGCTAAGCGTTGCAGAAAATGATCCTAATCTAATGATCTGTGGTATGCAGGATTGCGGCTCCTACGTAACATCCGCTGATCCATGGCTGCACAGGCTAAGTGGAGACGGCATGAATTGCCGGATCGACTACAGCAACTCTTCCATCATGTATGGCAGTTCCCAAAACGGCCATATCGCAAGATCCATGAATGGCGGCAACAGTTTTCATACCATTGCTTATGACAGCATTGCCGGCATTTATCAGCCCGGCGGCTGGTACTCCCCGTTCATACTGGACCAGTTCAGCCCGAACATCATGTTCGCAGGATATGTGGATGTGTTTCGAAGCATAAATGTTAACACCACGGACCCTGCCAGCATTGTATGGACAAATATCAGCAACGGACAACTGAGCGGCAACATAATTGACGTGATGGAACAATCCCCAGTCGATGGTAATATCATGTTTGTCGCTGACAAAGAAGGTTACCGCCTTTTTATGACATCCAATGCATATAATTCCTCTCCGGTATGGACGGAAATCATAAAACCGCTCAACAGATGGGTCACCTGGATAGAAGCCCACCCAACCGATCCGGACATTGTATTCATTACCACAAATAGCATTGTTTACAAGTACCGGATATCTACCGCTTCCTGGGAAAATATAACAGGGAATTTGCCCAATGTATCGAAACTGTGTATTGTTTACCAGGAAAACAGCAATGAAGGACTCTATGTCGGAACCACAACCGGCGTTTTCTATAAAAACGGGGGAATGCCCGGATGGGTGGTTTATAAAAGCGGTATGCCAACGACGAAAGTCTTTGACATGGAAATCAACTACCATACGAACCCTCCCCAGCTCTTTGCCGCCACTTTCGGTCGGGGGATATGGAAAACGGAGATACCTCCCAACCCCGATCCCAACCTGGTGGCCACGGACGGCGCTTCACAGGTCACCGGTACAGTGGTGCAGATGACCGTCAATTATCAGAACCAGTCGCAGATATCCTATACCGATCCGTTCCATATCGGATATTACCTTTCACTCAACAATGTGATCACCACTACCGATGTTTTCATCGGGGAGGTCAGCAGGCCTTCCATATGGCCCATGGCTTTTGATGTGGGTATTCTCGATCCGGTGGATGTGAGCCTTATCGTCCCTGAAATTCCGCCGGGAACCTATTACATAGGCGCTGTGCTTGACAACAAAGAAGAAGTGAGTGAACTCCTGGAAACAGACAATGTCTACCTGGCTACAAACCAGGTGGTTATACCTGTTCCGCCTGATCCCCCCGCCAATATTCAGGCATCCGACGGCACTTACAGCGACAGGATCAGGGTCACGTGGGACAACCTGCCCAACGGCACCTGGTATTACAGTGTATATCGCAGTCTGGATGACAATCCGGCAACAGCCGTGAAAATTTCAGGCAATGATTGGATCCAGAGTACCAATTTTGATGATTTTAACGCCCCCCGGGGGATCAATGTCTACTACTGGGTAAAAGCTTCAGGGAATCACCTGGGATTACGACCCGGCGATTTCAGCGCTTCTGACGCAGGCTGGTGGAAACTCCTTCCACCCACATCGGTTGAAGCTACCGACGGGCTGTATGACGACAAAATCATCATCACCTGGACCCCTCCTGAAAACGGTACCCATTTCAGGGTGTACCGAAATACAGTGAACAATCCTGCCACCGCTGTTTCCATAAGCGGTATTTTCTGGATACTCAATACCACCTATACAGACTTGTCGGTTGTTTCAGGGACTACCTACTATTATTGGGTCAGGGCAGCCAACTCCATGTCAGGCGCCATGGCTTCCGACTACAGTGCATCAAATAGCGGCTGGATGGCTTTTGCTTCAGCTCCCACGCTCACTGCCTCCGACGGAACCTATACCGACCATGTGGAGCTGGTGTGGAACAGCATTCCCGGGGCCGGTTATTACAAAGTGTTCTGGAGTCTGAACAATGATCCTGAAAACAGCACAGCCTGCACCGGCTGGCAAATGGACACTACTTTGAACTATAACACCGGAATGCACGGAACCATTGTTTACTTCTGGGTAAAAGCCTCTGCCGATCAGCAGGGTAACGTTTCCACAGGCTACAGCGAGGAAGAGACCGGTTGGATGAACTTTGTTCCTCCCGCAAACGTGCAGGCAACCGATGGCACCATGGTTGAAGCTGTTAACATCACCTGGAACTATGTCTCCGGCGGATCATATTACAGGGTATACAGGAATCTGAATTCCAACCCGGTGCTCGCGCAACCCGTAGGCAAATGGTTCTATGGCAACCAGTTTCATGATACCACAGGCATTCCCGGCAGGAACCAGTATTACTGGGTAAGGGTAGCCAATGATACCCTGGTTACGGTGAGCGGGGTGTCCTCACCGGATATCGGATGGGGGCTGCTTGCTTCGCCGGCGGTTACTGCCACGAAGGGTGTCTATAACGACAAAGTACAGGTTACATGGCAACCCGTCAATGGCGGGATCGCATACCGCGTTTTCAGAAGTGAAGCAGGAAGCCCGTTGATCGACACACTCACGGAATGGAGTACCTCAACGAACTATTTCCTTGAAGACCTCACTCCGGTGATGGGGACATATTATAATTACTATGTCAAAGCGGCACGGAGCACATCCGGCCTAAGGGAAAGTGAGGCCGGTGTCGATCTGGGTTACGCGGATGAATGCGGCAACATGGTGGAAGACACTGCTTACAGGAACATCTGGTTCCATGGAAGCACCCTCGAGATCACACAAAGGGTGTACAACGAAGGACCTTTCCCCTTCCTGAACCCAGGCCAGGTGGCTTTTACGCTCGAAGCCGACCCATACGACGGTATTCCGGAATATATTGTGGCTTATGCAGACATCCCGCCCCTGGGGGTCAATCAGTATTATGACGTGCAATTGGCTGTAGACCTTGACACTGTCCCGTACGGCCCTGTCCCTTACGGCACGTGGTATGTGGGTTGCTTCATGTCGTGGGACTGGAACAACTGCGAAACCAATTTCGATGACGATTACATCACCTGGACTGATCAGTCGTTCGTCTTTACCGATGCCATGCACGGAACCTATACCATCGGACCGGTGAGCTGTGACTTCAATGGTGTGGAAGATGCACTGACAGCCCTGGACAGCCTTGGCATTTCCGATCAGGTTACATTCAACCTGATGCCGGCCGCCTATAACGGTCAATATACCTTCGTACCCGTAACCGGTTCGGAGTATGCAAGATCCATCCTTTTCCAGACCGACCCGGCGTTTTCAGATACTGCAGAATTCATTTTTGCTCCCACGGCAGAGAACAACTACACCCTTCGGTGCAGCAATGCAACGAATATCCACTTTAAAAACCTCAAGCTCTCCACTACCGGGTTTTCAAACTATCAATCCACATACGGAAGGGTCATTGAATTCACCGGCAATTGCTATAATATCCAATTTATCAACTGCCTGATCACCGGCTTCCCGGATGAGTCGCACATGTCAGAGGACAATGCCGTGATCTACTGCTACAATTCAGGCAGCGATCATCTTCGCTTTCTTAACAATACGATCCGGTACGGGTATATGGGTTTCTGTATGGAGGGCATGAACCTGGCTACCAGTCCGCTAACCAATTTAGAGATCAAAGAAAATACTATTGAAGGATTCATTAGTTCAGGCATTGATCTCAAATATGTTGACAAACCGATTATTACCGGAAATAAGATCACTGCACCTCCTACACTCACCTCTTATCATTATGGAATTGATATTAAATATTTAAAAGGCGGTTGTGATATATCGGGGAATACGATTCTGCTATTTCCTTCGGATTGGGCAATGTACGGTATATCCCTTGTAGATTTCAATTTGGATGCATCCGGACAGGCTCTGGTTGCCAATAACTTTATCATGCTCCATTCAGATGTCACCTTTGCTTATGGGATACTCACGGCGAATATCAACAAAATCCGCTTTTACCACAACAGCATTCATCTTTCCGGAATTCCAACGACATTCAGCGTATGCATACTCCTTGATTGTACCATGCCTGCAATGGGTGGATATGACAATTCCCTGATCAACAACATTTTCTCCAACCGGCTTGGAGGATATGCCTTATTGTACAGCGAAAATGCATACAATAACCAGTTACTGACTCATTCCGATCATAACGATTTCTTCTCTTCAGGAGCTGACCTGATTTTCTTCAGGAACAGCTATCCGCTTCAAACACTAAACCAATGGAATCTGGAGACCGGCTTCGATTTGAATTCGATGAATGCGGATCCTGTTTTCGTTTCCGATTTTGATCTTCACTCCAACAGTCCGCTCCTGGATGGGGCGGCATATCCACTGCCCGAAGTCCCCCTTGATTTTGACGGGGAATTAAGAAATCCGGTGAATCCGGATATCGGGGCGGATGAATACGACTATGTCATGGTTGCCCGAAACCTGGATATCAAGGTGAACCTCGAAGGTGCATTCGAAGTGGACAAAATGAACACGAACCTCAATAGCGGGAACCTTTTGCCTCTTTTCCAGCCATACAATGCAGCCCCCTGGTTCTACACCGGTTCTGAAAGTGTAAGCTCCATCCCGGCAACAAATATTGTTGATTGGGTGCTGATCGAACTCAGGGATGCCCAGGATGCTGCTTCAGCCACCGGCGCCACAGCGCTGGCACACCGTGCAGGCTTTCTGCTGGATAACGGAAGCGTTACAGGAACCGACGGCATCAGTCCCATGCAGTTCACAGAGAGTGTGTCCCAAAAGCTTTTTGCAGTAGTGAAGCACCGCAATCATATCGCTGTGATGTCATCGGGCGATTTATCGTTTAACGGAGTTTCTTATGAGTGGGATTTCACTTCCGGCACCAACCAGGCTTACGGCGGAGGAAACGCCCATAAACAGGTTGCCCCCGGCATCTGGGGCATGGCTGCCGCCGATGGTAATGCCGACGGGCAGGTGAACAACGGCGACAAAAACGATGTATGGATACAGCAGGCAGGCACAGGCGGCTACAAATCGGGCGACTTCAACCTCGATGCCCAGGTGAACAATGGCGACAAGAACGATGTGTGGGTGCCCAACACCGGCAGTGGCGGCCAGGTGCCCGACTCAGAAGGAACTTCAGGTGCAGCAGACGACACACACCCGCCGGTAAAAGACCGGCACGGCTATCAATGCCAGGTGCCTGAATAATTGGAAACCGGATGATGAAATTCTTAATCCGCGTGGCAGAGCGAGGGATGTAAGTTATTGATACTATGAAGCATGGCCTTTCCGGAATATGGAAGGAATACAACGGATTTCTTTGTCATGAAAATACGGTGGTAAGCCCAAATGATTACACAATTTCTCATGAAGGAGCTGAAAAATCAATTTTTTTCTGCCATCGCTTCAATTTTTTAATATGTAAAAAAAAACATAATTCAACTTATGCATTATTACAAAAAATATTTATTTTAGCACCCCAGTTGTTAATTGATTAACAGATCAATATTGTTTAATTATAATTGCTTAAAAAATGGTACAAACAAAAACATTTATTCAGGATTTAACGGGGAAATACGGACGTTCCAGAGAAAGCCTTATCCCCATTCTGCAGGGAATTGTTGAACAAAAAAACTTCATCACAGACGCTGACATCATTGAAGTTGCCAATACTTTGGATCTATCTGCAGCAGAAATTTATGGCACGGCTTCATTTTACACTTTCCTTGAAACCAAAAAACAGGGGAAATATGTGATCAGAGTCTGCAAGTCAATCATTGCCGTCATGAAAGGCAAAGATGAAATAATCAGGACTTTGCAGGAGATACTGCATATAAAAGTGGGTGAAACCACCCATGACAACATGTTTACCCTGCTGGAAGTCAATGATATCGGATGGAGCGACAAAGAACCATCGATGATGATCAACGATAAGGTGTATACCGATCTGACGCCCAAGAAAGTAAGCGAGATCATCCAAACTTATCTGAACAACTAAAACAATAAAAAAGAAATGATTATGAGTGAAAAAATAAAAAAAGTTGACTATATCTTCTCTAAAGACTGCAACAGCAGGGAGATACTTGCCAACGCATTAAAAAAAGACAAGGATGCCTTTATAGAGGAATTAATCGAATCCGGATTAAGAGGACGCGGTGGCGCCGGGTTCCCGACCGGTATTAAATGGAAGTTCACAAAAGCAGCAGCCAATGACGAAAAATTCGTTATTTGCAATGCCGACGAAGGAGAACCGGGAACCTTCAAGGACAGGGTGATTCTTCAGGAAGTTCCCTGCAAGGTTTTTGCCGGAATGGCTCTTTGCGGGCATATCATCGGGGCAAAAAAAGGATATATTTATCTCAGGGGAGAGTACATCTGGATGAAAGATGACCTGCAAAAAAAGATTGAAGAAATGCATAAGGAATTTCAATCATTGAATTTAGATTTTAACATCGAAATACGGATGGGTAGCGGAGCCTATGTTTGTGGTGAAGAAACAGCGCTTATTGAGTCAATGGAGGGAAAAAGAGGAGAACCAATAAACAAACCTCCGTTTCCTGCTTTTTCCGGTTTCAGAAACAATCCAACGGTGGTTAATAATGTTGAAACCTTAATCTATGCATTGATCATCGCCCGTATTGGCGCATCTGAATTCAAAGCATTGGGAACTGCAGATTCAGCAGGATCGAAAGTATTTTCGGTATCAGGCGACACCAATAAACCGGGAGTATATGAACTTGAACTTGGAATGAAACTGTCTGACTTTGTTGAAGAGTTTGGCGATGGGGATACTAAAGCCGTTCAGGTTGGCGGCGCATCGGGGTTTTGTGTTCCGCGGAGAAAATTCAATAATACGATCATCGGCTTTGAAGGTATACCTACCGGCGGTTCAATGATGTTGTTTAACAGTCATCGTTCCATGTACAATGTGTTGCATAATTATCTTGATTTCTTTACAGAAGAAAGTTGCGGGCAATGCACCCCCTGCCGCGTTGGATGTCAGCAACTCCTGAAAGGAATTGAAGCCATTAAGGCGAAACAGAAAGGCCCTGTTTACCTTGACGACCTGGTTAAATTGTCGGAAACAATGCAGATAGCATCCAAGTGCGGTCTTGGCCAGTCGGTTGCCAACGGCTTTAAAACGATAACCGAAGAGTTTAAAGAAGAAATTATGTATTAATCTTAAACAGAATAAATTATGGCTAATTTAAAAATAAACAATATACCTGTAAGCGTAGAAAAGGGCGCTACCATTCTTGATGCAGCGAAAAAGATTAACATCAGAATTCCAACCCTCTGTCACCACGAGGATTTATGCGTTGCAGGAAACTGCAGGGTATGTGTTGTTGAACAGCAAGGTGTGAAAAACCTTCAGGCATCATGCGCAGTTCCTGCTTCAGAAGGAATGGAAATATTCACCAACAGCGAAAAGGTTCGTAAAGCGCGTAAACATATTATCGAACTCCTTCTTTCCGAGCACAATACAGATTGCACTAAGTGTTTTAAAAACGGAAAGTGCGAATTGCAAAACCTGGCTTCAGAGTATGCTGTCGGAGACCACCAGTTTATTGATCTGGTTCAGTTTCATGAATATCTCATTGATAAATCTTCGCCATCCATTGTCAAAGACGACAGTAAATGTGTCCGTTGCCAGCGTTGTGTGAGGACCTGCGCTGAATTGCAGAAAGTGGCAGCCATTGCGGTAACCAATAAAGGCTACGAACAAAAAATATCCACATTCTTTGAAAAGCCTATGGCCAATGTGGTTTGCACAAACTGCGGGCAGTGCATAAACCGTTGCCCTACCGGCGCTCTCTCGGAAAGAAATTACATTGAAGAGGTGTTTGAAGCCATTTATAACAAAGACTTGCATGTTGTGGTACAAACCGCCCCTGCTGTTCGTATAGCGCTTGGTGAAGACCTGGGACTTGATTCGGGCACCCGCGTAACCGGGAAAATGGTCGCTGCTTTGAAAAGACTTGGCTTCGATTCAGTATTAGACACCGATTTCACTGCAGACCTTACCATAATGGAAGAAGGCACCGAGCTTTTAACGAGATTGAAAAAAGCTCTTGTGGATGGCGAGAAAGACATTGCCCTGCCGATGACTACCTCCTGTTCACCCGGATGGATCAAATTCATCGAGCACAAATTCCCACAGTTTTTACCCAATGTTTCAACCTGTAAATCACCACAGCAAATGTTCGGCGCTTTGGCCAAAACATATTATGCACAAAAAAGAAATCTTGATCCTGCAAAAGTTGTTTCTGTTTCCGTCATGCCCTGTACTGCTAAAAAATATGAGGCAAACCGGCCTGAAATGCGGGACAGCGGATACAAGGATGTAGATTATGTTTTGACAACCCGTGAACTTGCCCGGATGATTAAACAGGCCGGAATAGTTTTCAAAAGCCTGGAAGAAGAGAAATACGACAGCTTCATGGGAGATTCAACCGGAGCTGCTGCAATATTTGGAGCTACAGGCGGCGTTATGGAAGCTGCAATCAGGACTGCCTATGAAATTGTTACAGGAAAAGAAGTTCCTTTTGAAAACCTCAACATTACTCCTGTGAGAGGTATGGAAGGGGTCAGGGCTGCATCTCTGAAAATTGAAGGGTGTCTGGATGACTGGAAATTCCTGGAAGGAGTTGAACTTAAAGTGGCAATTGCCCACGGCCTTACAAATGCAAATGAAGTGATGAAATCTGTAAAAGAAGGCAAAGCGGAATACCATTTCATTGAAGTAATGGCCTGTCCGGGCGGATGCCTTGGAGGCGGTGGACAACCGGTTCCGACAAATCCTGAAATCAGGCAGAAACGCGCAGAGGCTATTTATGATGAGGATATGCACATGCCCATTAGAAAGTCTCACGAAAATCCGGAAATAATCCAGATATACGAGGAATTCCTGGAAAAACCCCTGGGACATAAATCGCATGAGTTGCTGCACACTCATTATGTCGAAAGGGCAGGATATTAGTAATGGTCTTTATCAAAAGGCAGGTTGTGTGTTTGCGACCTGCCTTTTATTTATTGCAAATACAGGCAAATAATACTAAGCGAAAACAACAATCCCTGCCTGAAGGAATTTTTTTTAGTTATTATTCTATAAAAAATATGTGTTGCAGGGTATTTGGCGTTTCTTTTTCTTAAAGAGAAATCAAGGATAACATAAAGTATTATATCTTACATTAGCTGAATGAGATTATTATGAAATTCAATCCTGAAAAATATAAAATAGACGACGAGCCTCTAAAGCCATTCATAGATATTGATGAAATTGAAACCTGTTTAAATGAAAACAAAGAGGATAAAGGCAGGATCAGGGAGGTCATTGGCAAATCCCTGGAAAAAAACAGACTCTCATTACAGGAAACGGCTGCCTTATTGCATGCACATTCTCCCGATGTCATCGAAGAAATCAAACAGGGAGCGGCAAGCCTGAAAAACAAGGTTTACGGCAACCGGATAGTATTATTTGCTCCTTTGTACATCGGTAACAAATGTTCAAACAATTGTGTTTATTGCGGTTTCAGGGCTTCAAACAAAAATGCGGAAAGAAAAACACTTTCCGACCATGAAATCATTCAGGAAGTGGAAGCGCTGGAAGAAAACGGACAAAAACGACTGATACTTGTCTTTGGGGAACATGCCCAATATAATCCGGAATTTATTGCCCATACGGTTCGCCTTGTGTATAAGATCAAAAAAGGGACCGGAGAAATCAGAAGGGTGAATATCAATGCCGCACCTCTTGATATAGAAGGATTTAAAACTGTGAAAGAAGCAGGTATCGGCACATACCAGGTCTTTCAGGAAACCTATCATCCCGAAGCCTACAAAACTTACCATCTGAGAGGGAAAAAGGCCGATTTTAATTACCGGCTTACCTCCCTTGACCGGGCACAGGAGGCAGGGCTGGATGATGTGGGAATAGGAGCCCTGTTTGGACTGTACGACTGGAAATTTGAGGTTCTTGGGCTTGTACGCCACACCAATCACCTGGAAGCATGCTATAATGTGGGTCCGCATACCATTTCATTCCCACGGATTAAAGATGCTTCGATGCTGGGAATGGGCAGTAAATATTTTGTCAGTGATGATGACTTTGCAAAAATGGTAGCTATAATACGACTGGCAGTGCCTTATACCGGCATGATATTAACTGCCAGGGAGCCAAAAGAGTTACGTAACGAAATAATCCAATACGGGGTATCACAGATAGACGGCGGGACGAAGCTGGAACTGGGCAGTTATGCCAGGGAAACCAGTCTGAATGAAGAACAAAACCTGAACAGAGGTCAGTTCAGGATCAATGACAGCCGCTCTTTGAATGAAATCATTGACGAATTGCTGGATCATGACATGTTGCCTTCGTTCTGTACTGCCTGTTACAGGCTGGGGCGAACAGGAGAACATTTCATGGAGTTCTCGGTGCCCGGATTTATTAAACGGTATTGCACTCCTAATGCAATATTAACCCTTGCAGAATATCTTCTTGATTATGCCCCTGAAAAAACCAAAGAAAAAGGATGGCGGGTAATTGAAAAGAATATTACTGCCCTGAATGATGATAAAACAGCAATAAAAATCAGAGAAAAGCTGGAATTGATGAAGTCCGGAACAAGAGATTTATACTTTTAAAATATGAAAATGAAAGGAAAGGATTTAAAACCTCACATTGGAATATACGGCAGAAGGAACAATGGGAAAAGCTCATTAATCAATTATTTAACGCAACAAAACACTTCGATTGTTTCTGATCATCCGGGGACGACAACCGATCCGGTAAAAAAATCGGTCGAGATTTTTGGCGTGGGGCCGGCTATTATCATTGATACCGCAGGCATTGATGATGAAAATGAAATCGGGAAACTCAGGGTGGACAAAGCCAAAAAAACAATTTCCACCATTGACATGGCCATACTTGTGATTGCCGGCAATGCTTTTGATCATTATGAGAAGGAAATGATTCAGAGATTCAATGATTTTGCTGTACCGTTTTTTATCCTGCATAATAAATCAGATGAACACCAACTGACGGCGCAGCTTCATGATTATATTACAATGTATTCCTCTGCAGAGATCATTGATTTCTCAACAAAAGATGAATCTTTAAGGGATGATCTTATTCAAATCATCAGGAACACAATTCCTCCGTCAGCCTATCAGCAGACTTCTTTGTTTAAAGGTGTAATCAGGCCCAAAGATGTTGTTTTGCTTATCACACCTATTGATTCGGAAGCTCCTGAAGGAAGAATGATCCTGCCGCAGGTTATGGCCTGGAGAGATGTGCTCGATCAGGATGCCATCTGCATTTCCGTAAAGGAAACCGAGCTTGAGGATTTTTTAAAACTGGGAATAAAACCCGTATTGGCAGTTACCGACAGCCAGGTATTTGACTATGTTTCCGGTGTAATACCGGAGGATGTTCCTTTAACCAGCTTCAGTATAGTTTTTGCAAGATACAGGGGAGATTTTGAAAAATACCTTGAAGGAACCCCTTTCATTGATTCATTAAAAGATGGTGACAAAATCCTCATCCTTGAATCATGCACACACCAGGTGAGTTGTGAGGATATTGGACGACATAAAATTCCGGCCTGGTTAAAGAAACACACAGGTAAAAATATTGAATTCAGGGTTGTTTCAGGGCTTTCGGATATTGAAGGCAATATAGATGATTATCAACTTGTGATTCAATGCGGTGGTTGCGTTATTACGGCAAAACAGCTTAAAGGAAGATTAAAACCGTTCATTGACAACAATATCCCAGTAACAAATTACGGGCTTGCCATTGCTTACATGAACGGTATTTTTGACAGGGTTACGAGACCTTTTATTCAACGGTTAAGATAATATAAGGTATGACAGAGAATTTACCGGACACGGAGGATATTTCCAGGGAAACCATAATTATGTTTCTCAATTCAAAAGGTGATGACCGCATTAACCTTTTCAGGCATGCTGCAGAAGTTAAAAAAAAACATGTCGGAAACAAAGTCTGGTTAAGAGGGCTTATTGAATTATCCAATGTTTGCGCTAAAGACTGTTTTTATTGTGGGATCAGAAAATCAAATACAAAAGTTAAAAGATATAATATCAGGGATAGCGAGGTTCTTGAGGCTGCCCGTTTTGCCTGTGAGAACAATTACGGATCAGTGGTATTACAGTCAGGCGAATTACAACATGATAAGTTTACCCGAAGAATTGAAAAACTGGTAAAACAAATAAAAGGGCTGTCAGAGGATAAACTTGGGATTACCTTGTCATGCGGCGAGCAAAGTGAAGATACATACAAGCGTTGGTATGATGCAGGCGCACACAGATATCTGCTGAGAATTGAAACCTCTGCCCGTGAACTGTATGAAAAGATTCACCCCTCCGATCAGATCCACATCTTTGATAACAGGATCGTTTGCCTGGAAAGGCTGAAAAAATGCGGTTACCAGACCGGAACAGGTGTAATGATCGGGCTTCCTTTTCAGAATGTAACACACCTTGCCGACGACTTGATTTTTATGAAAAACCTGGATATTGATATGTGTGGAATGGGCCCTTATATTGAACATTCCGACACCCCTTTGTATAGATATAAAAATCAACTTTTGCCGATTCACGAAAGATTTGATCTGAGTATAAAAATGGTTGCCGTGTTACGAATAATGATGCCGTATATCAACATTGCCTCAACCACTGCACTGCAGGCCATTGAAAAAACAGGGAGGGAAAAAGCAATTCAGGCAGGCGCCAATATACTAATGCCCAATATAACACCGGGTAAGTACAGGGATTCATATTCCCTTTATGAAAACAAACCCTGTACTGGTGAAAATGCCGGCGATTGTTTACATTGCCTGGATATCAGGATGAAACTGGCAGGCGCAGACATTGCTTACGGGGAATGGGGAGATTCTTTACATTATGGAAAAAGAAGCAAAGCTGCCCAAGCTGACCTGCAACAAAAAATATAAAAAGCCGGTTCTTTCAGAACAGCCTTTTATTGTGCACACTACTTCACTTGAAGGAGCGATATCACGGATTCAGCAATGCCGTTTGCATCGAAACCGCACTCGGCGGTCAGTTCTTCTATGGTTCCCTGCCCGATGAATTTATCCGGCACTCCGAGTCTTTTGACTTTTGCAGAATAGTTATGGTCATTCATGAACTCCAGCACTGCGCTGCCCAAACCTCCGGTGACCGTGCCGTCTTCCAGGGTAATGACCCTGTCAAAGTGGGTGAACACTTCATGCAGAAGCTCTTCATCAAGGGGTTTCAAAAAGCGCATATCATAATGCGCCATCGCCAGTCCTTTCATTTCAAGCAGCCGGGATGCCTCTACACCGTAATTGCCGGCATGGCCGGTGGAAAGCAGTGCAATATCCTTTCCATCTTTTATTTTACGGCCTTTTCCGATCTCAACTTTCCGGAAAGGCGTTTTCCAGTCGGGCATCACCCCTCTTCCCCTCGGGTAGCGGATGGAGAAAGGGCCATCCCCGCCGGATTGAGCGGTGAACATCAGGTTCCTCAGCTCTTCCTCATTCATGGGTGCCGAAACGATCATCCCCGGCACCGCCCGGAAGTATGCAAGGTCGTACACCCCATGGTGGGTAGCTCCGTCTTCACCTGACAGTCCTCCCCTGTCAAGGCAAAAAACCACCCTGAGGTTCTGCAACGCCACATCATGTATCACCTGGTCGTAGGCCCGCTGCATAAAGGTGGAGTAGATGTTGCAGAACGGGATCATACCCTGCCGGGCAAGGCCGGCTGCAAAAGTGACGGCATGCTGTTCAGCGATACCTACGTCAAAGGCACGGTGAGGCATTTTTTCCATCATCAGGTTTAAAGAGCATCCGGTGGGCATGGCAGGGGTGATTCCAACAATTTTCTCATTTTTCTCTGCGAGCTCTATGATGGTCCGGCCGAAAACCGTCTGGTATTTGGGGGGATATTTCCCGGGGCACTCCGAATTCCTCAGCTCGCCGGTATTTTTATCAAAAATACCGGGCGAATGGTAGGTTGTGGGTTCCTGCTCCGCTTTTTCAAGCCCTTTTCCTTTCCTGGTAACGATGTGCAACAGTCTGGGACCGCGGAGTTGCTTCAGGTCGCGCAAAAGTTTCACCAGCCTGATCACATCATGGCCGTCCGTCGGCCCGAAGTACCTGAAACTGAAAGCCTCAAAAATATTGCTTTTCCTGAGAATGGATGATTTCACGGCGTTTCCGACCTGTTTGATGATGGCGCGGGAATTGGCTCCGTATTTGGTGTTTCCGCCCATCATTTTCCATACAAGATCCTTAAAACGATTGTAGGATCGGGAGGTGGTGATGTCCACAAGATATTCTTTGATGGCTCCCACATTGCTGTCGATGGCAATGCCGTTGTCGTTGAGAATTACAAGGATATTGGCTTTTGAAACGCCGGCATTGTTGAGGCCTTCCACAGCCATGCCACCGGTCATGGCGCCGTCGCCGATCACCGCAATGTGCTGCCGGTCTTCATTACCATCCAGCCGTGCTGCAATGGCCATGCCCAGCGCCGCCGAGATGGAGGTGGAGGAATGGCCTGTGCCAAAGGCATCGTATTCACTTTCACTTGTTTTAGGGAAACCGCTGATTCCCTTGTAAAGCCGGATGGTGTGAAAGAGGTTTTTCCGTCCGGTAAGAATCTTGTGGGCATAAGCCTGATGACCCACATCCCATACCAGTTTATCATCGGGAGTGTCAAAGACATAATGGAGGGCTACGGCCAATTCCACTGTACCCAGGCTGGCGGCAAGATGTCCCGGGTTTTCCGACAGCACTTCGATGATGAAGTTCCTGATCTCTGCGCACAACTGCGGCAAATCACCTTCATCCAGCCCCTTGAGGTCTGAAGGGAAATTAACCCTGTACAACAACGGATATTGTTCTGATGTCATCTGCCAGCCTTTTGGGCAAAAATATAACTTTTGAAATTCGGAAGAGAGATTTAATTTTTTTCTGCGCCTAATAAAATCCAAGTTCGAGCCGGGCTGCCTCTGTCATCATACTCTGATCCCAGGGCGGGTCGAAAGTGATTTCCACTTCCACATCGCTGACCCCTTCAATGCCCCGTACAGTTTCGTTCACCTCAGCGGGAAGGGATTCGGCAACCGGACAGTTGGGGGATGTGAGGGTCATCAGGATATATACTTTATAATCTTCCGATATCTTCACATCGTAAACCAGTCCGAGATCGTAAATATTGACGGGTATCTCCGGGTCGTAAATCTCTCTGAGTGCATCGGTTACGGCGTTGCCTAACTCGTTCACTTTTGCCTTGTTGTTCATGGTTTGCCTGTTTTTGAAAGATTCTTTGTTTTTATGGCGAGGGCAAAAAGCTTCATCTGTTTGATCATGGAAACCAATCCGTTGGAGCGTGTGGGCGAAAGATGCTCCTTTAAACCGATTTTATCCACGAAACCCAGGTCGGCCTGCAGTATGTCGTCGGGTTTCT
>JAFGME010000217.1 GCA_016927695.1 Bacteroidales bacterium | reverse complement strand
TGGCGATAATGCAAAATCAACCCGACATTCTGGTCAATATCTCAAAAAGATCTGCCGACATTTACGATTTTCATAAAGCCCAGGAGCTGATTGGATACGGCAAAAAAGAGTTCTACGAAGCATTTGAAAAATATCGCGGGTAAGTTATTCAATCATCGTTTTACTGATTTCTTGGGTGTGTTTCACCACCGATTTGTTTTTCCACTTTCCTGACAGGTAATAAAGAAAGGCGAGTAACAATCCAAAAAACCATCCTATGGGAGAGCCCCACCAGATACCCGTTTCTCCGATCTCCATTGACAGATAGTAAGAAAAGGGTATGCGAATAACCCAAAGTGACAGCAGAGTGATGAACATCGGGATCAGGGTGTCGCCTGCCCCCCTGAGCACTCCGTTGATGACGAAAAGTGTTGAAAGAAGGATGTAGAAAGAGCTGATAATGATCAGATATCCGGAACCTATCCTGATAACGTTCTCATCGGTAGTGAAAGCCGACATCAACTGTGAAGAGAAGAGTATGGCAATCACCGTGATCGACACCGAGATCAGCGAGGTCATCCTGAGTGTGGCAATCAATCCTGCCCTGATTCTTTCCGGTTTGTTGGCCCCCAGATTTTGCCCTACAAAGGTGGATAGGGCGGCGGCAAAGTTCATAGCCGGCAAAGTGGCCAGTGAATCGATCCTCATGGCAACAGTGTAAGCAGCAATTACATCTGTCCCGAAGAGGTTGACAATCCAGACAATGGCAAGAAGGCCTATCGAAACAAAGGTTTGTTGTAAACCGGAGGGGAGGCCGATCCTGAGGCTTTGAAGGAAAATTGCCCTGTCAAAAACCAGTTTCTTAATGGCCAGCTTCACTATTTTGTGTGTTTTATTAAGATAAACAATGGCGCTTATAAAGGCCCCTCCCTGTGAAATGATTGTGGCCACTGCCACACCAGATATGCCCCATTGGAAAACCATGACAAACAGAAGGTCGAGGCCGATGTTGGTCAGGGTGGCAATGATCATGAAGTAAAGCGGCGTTTTGGAATCGCCCAGACCCCTGAGAATGGCTGCAGTGCCATTGAAGCCAAAAAAGAAGATCAGCCCCGAAAGATAAATGTTCAGGTATTGCGTTGCAAAGGGTATGATCTCGGCCGGAAGCTGAATGAGGGCAAAAATCTTTCCCGAAAGGGAGATACCGACAATGCTGAGTATAATCGAAGCAAAAAACAGAAAAATATACAAGGTGTTGATGGCCCGGGTGACTTTACCAAATTTTTTGGCCCCGAAATACTGGGCTATAATGATGGTGGCGCCCGAACCGAAACCTATTACCAGGGAAATCAATGTGAAAATAATGGGAAAGGAAGCGCCGACAGCCGCCAGCGCCTCTTTGCCTAAGTAGTTGCCGATAATGATACTGTCAACAATATTGTAGAATTGCTGGAAAACATTGCCGAGAAGCATGGGAGTTGCGAACTGCCAGATCAGCTTGCTTTCTTTGCCTACACTTAAATCCTTCATGTTTACCGGGTTGACAATGTATCAGGTTCCCATGCTGTTATGAAACCACAAATCTTTTGTTTGCCATGGCCCAAAAGTAGGAATAACATTTTTAAACTCAAATTTAGCTGCCCATATAAACATATCGAAGTTTAAATTGTTATGGATTTAAATAAAATTTAATTGAGTCGGAGGGAATTTTTATACTTTTGTGGTTTCATGAACAATATTTGACAACAATGAGGAATAAGCTTACGAAACAGGGATTCATTTTTGTGTTATCCGTAATCGCATTTGGCGCCATCATGCGTCTTTTGCCCCACTGGCCTAATTTTACACCCATTACGGCAATTGCCCTTTTCGGAGGGGTGTACCTCAACAAAAAGTTTCTGCCGTTTATCATTCCATTGGCTGCCTTGTTTTTGAGTGATCTTGTTTTAGGCCTCCATTCATTTATGATACCGGTATACCTTACCTTTGTGCTGATCGTTCTTTTCTCCCGCCGTCTGCCCGGCAACATCAAACCCGGTACGATCGCAGGGGCTTCGCTGGTATCCTCTTTCGGGTTTTATCTGATCACCAATCTTTTTGTGTGGCTTACCGCCGGAATGTATCCGGTCAATGCGGCCGGACTGGTGAGTTGCTATGTGGCTGGTCTTCCCTTTCTCTTTAACGGTGTGATGGGCGACCTCTTTTACTCAGGATTGTTCTTTGGCGCTTTCTATATGGCGCAAGTCAGGTTTCCTGTGCTTAAACCTGTTCAGAATTAGGTGAACAGACCTTCGTCCCTTTCCAGCAGCAGAATGGCGTGCTGTGAAATGATATAATATTTCTCCCCCCGGTAAATCACCTCCACTGCCCCTTTTTGCAGAAAAATGGCCTTATCGCCCGGTTTTGTCTGAAGCGGGATGTATTTTACCTTGTCTTCCACATTTTTCCATGGTTCGTCGGGTTCATCGGGTGAGGGAACCGGATAGCCCGGACCAGTTTTGATGACATATCCCGTTTGAACCTCTTCCTTTTCCTGGTAACCGGGCGGAAGAAAAAGCCCTCCCCTGGTTTTTCCATCCAGGTTTTCAGGACTGATGAGTATTTTATCACCCACCACAATGAGGTTCTTGAGTTTGTTATCCCGGGTCTTTTCCATTATTGTATCCGCATATTAACCGGATGCAAAGTTAATAATTATTGAAAAGGAGAAGCTGCCGAAAACTGATGAAAAATTGGTAGTTTTGCAGAAACAATAGCGGATGAAACTTGTGTTTTTCAGGACTCCGAAACCCAGGCGGTTCAAATACCCGCCCAGGTATTATGATGAGGAAAAAGAGCGGCTTGAAAGGCGAAAAAAAGAACTTGGCATTGGAAATCAGTCAGATACCGGCGGAAGCCAAAGGGCAGACCTTTCCGGTGAATGGCAGAGGCTGAGGCGCAGGGACAGCACCCGGCGGAAGTCAACACAGATCAGCGTACTGGTATATTTGATTATCGCCGCCATCCTGCTGTACTTTATCTTTTTCATTTGAAAAGGGGATCATATTCCGCTCAAGTTATAATTGGAAACTTTTAACAAAACGTGGATATTATACAGATACTTCCTGATTCGGTGGCCAATCAGATTGCAGCAGGGGAGGTCATACAACGGCCGGCCTCAGCCGTGAAAGAGCTCACGGAAAATGCCATTGACGCAGGCGCCGGAGCAGTGACCATTATCATCCGGGAAGCCGGTAAGTCGCTGATCCAGGTGATCGACAACGGCTGCGGCATGTCGGAAACCGATGCCAGGTTGTGCTTCGAAAGACATGCCACTTCGAAGATCAGAAAATCAGAAGACCTTAACCTCATCAAAACCCTGGGATTCAGGGGGGAGGCAATGGCATCCATCGCAGCCATAGCCCAGATCGAGATAAAAACAAAAACAAAGGAAAATGAACTGGGTACCAGAATCCTCATTGAAGGCTCCGAAGTGAAACTCCACGAAGTGTGTTCCTGCCCCGACGGCACTTCCATCATGGTGAAAAACCTTTTCTACAATGTGCCTGTCAGAAGAAAATTTTTAAAATCCAATGCTGCCGAAATGAGGCACATCATCGAAGAATTTACGAGGATTGCCATCATCAACCCCGGTGTGGAATTCCAGTTGCTGCACAACAACAACCTCATTTACAAACTCCCTGCCGGGAACATGAAGCAAAGGATCGTCGGCCTTTTCGGAGCCGACTACAATAAAAAACTGCTTCCTCTGAATGAAGAGGCCTCCTTTATCAAATTCGGGGGGTTCGTTGGCAAACCTGAATTTGCCCGTAAAACGAGAGGCGAACAATATTTCTTTGCCAACAACCGCTACATCAGACATCCCTATCTGAACCACGCCGTAGAAAACGCCTTTCAGGAACTGCTTCCCGGCGATGCCTTTCCTTCCTATTTCATCACCATCGACATTGACCCGGCGCTGATCGACATCAACATCCATCCCACGAAAACGGAAATAAACTTCCAGAACAGCCAGCTCATCTACAATCTTATAAAATCTTCCGTTAAAAAAGCCCTGGGGCAATACAGTGTGGATGAAATGGATTTCAACAAGGACATGGCCCTGAATATGCCTGCTCCTGACCATAACAGGCAGTTCAACCCTCCTGAGATCAGGGTAAATCCTGACTTCAATCCTTTCAGGCATGAGGATAAGCCTGGCGGGTTCAGGAAAAAGCCGGCGCCTGAACATTGGGAAAAACTTTACGAAGGGCTGCGGGAAAAACCTCCTGCTGAAGGAACGGGCATGTTTCCGGCTGACGCTGAAACACAAAAAGAAGATGGACAAAAGGTGGCTCCTCCCTTTGCTGAAGATGCCTTCCAACTGAACAATCTTTTCCTTGTCACTAAAATAAAATCAGGGCTGGTGATCATCGATCAGACCCGTGCACATCAGAGGATACTCTTTGAAAAATTTATGTCGGTGTATGAAGGAAGGAAAGAAGCATCCCAGCAGCAACTGTTTCCTGTCACCATCGACCTGCCGCCACAGGATAGCAACATTTTGATTGAAATACTTGATGAAATCAGGCAGATCGGCTTCGACATAGAAAATTTCGGAGGCAACACATTCCTGGTAAGAGGAGCGCCTGCCGGATTGAACAACGGGGAGGTCAAAGAGGTTCTGGAAAAATGCATTGAAAGTTTCAAAAAAAACACCGATGAACTAAATCCTGATAAAAGGGTTAATTTAGCAAGGTCGATGGCTGTAAACATGTCAGTTAAACCGGGGAAAAAACTCAGGCCCGAGGAAGTGAGAGAGTTGATTAATCAACTTTTTGCGTGCGAGTATCCCGGCTTGTCGCCCGATGGAAAACCGGCCCTGATCATGCTGTCGATCGATGAATTGTTTCAGAAATTTAAATAAAAAACAAAAGGAATGAGTTACGATCAATACAGACCATCGGGGTTCAGGCTTCTTCCCCCTGTCGTAAAAAACCTGCTGATCATCAACGGCTTGTTTTTCCTTGCCACCATGGCCTTCAGCAGCCAATTCGACCTTACCGACTACTTAGGATTGCATTATTACAAATCCCCCGATTTCAAACCCCATCAGTTCATAACCTACATGTTCATGCATGGCGGTTTCACCCATCTTTTCTTCAACATGTTCGCCCTCTGGATGTTCGGCAATGCCCTTGAGAACGTATGGGGGGGCAAAAGGTTCCTGGTTTATTATATGGTAACCGGGGTAGGCGCGGGCGTACTTCATTTTCTTGTCCTTCATTTCGAAGCGATCAGCCTCGAATCGGGCCTTTCGCCTGACATAATCGCCTCTGTGGCCGAGCGTGGGCATGATCTTCTGAAAGAAGGAAAAAATTTCATTGACCCTGCCGCCGGCAGGCTGAACCTGGTTTACAATATACCCACCGTGGGCGCTTCAGGCGCCGTTTTCGGGATACTTCTGGGCTTTGGTATGCTTTTCCCCAATGCCCTTATCTTTCTTTTCTTTGCCATACCCATCAAAGCCAAATATTTTGTGATGATTTACGGCGCCATTGAGTTGTATGCCGGTATCGCAAATAATCCGGGCGACAATGTGGCCCATTTTGCCCACCTGGGAGGCATGGTTTTTGGCTATTTTCTGCTCAGATACTGGAAATCAAGGAGATAAATTAAATGGTTCAATATAATCCATACATGACAAACCGAAATCCCTTTGAGGGGGTGAAGGCCTTTTTCCGGAGCAGGTCGCTGTTATCAAGGCTTATCATCATCAATGTTGCCGTGTGGATATTCATCCGTTTTCTGGATGTTTTCTTCGACCTTTTCAATGCCTCGGGGCTTACACAGGAAGTGATCGGATTCCTGGCAGTGCCTGCGGCTACAGAAAGGCTCATTTTCAGACCATGGACACTCCTCACATACATGTTTCTGCATTTCGATTTTTTCCACATCCTCTTCAACATGCTCTGGCTCTATTGGTTCGGCAGAATATTCAACGAGTTCCTCTCCGGAAGGCAATTGCTCTCAGTGTATATTCTGGGGGGACTGGCAGGAGCCGCTTTTTATGTCCTGTCATTTAATATTTTTCCTAAATTCGATGAGATATACAAATCTTCAGTGGCATTAGGCGCTTCGGCTTCGGTAATGGCCATTGTGGTGGCTGTTTCCGTATACGCCCCCAATTACAGGATATATCTTTTATTTTTCGGACCGGTAAGGATTATGTATATAGCGCTTTTATCCATACTGCTGGATGTGCTGATGATCAAATCCCAGAATTCAGGCGGGCATCTGGCCCACCTGGGAGGGGCTGTATGGGGTTTTGCATACATTAGTATGCTGAGGAAAGGAAATGACATAAGCGCTTTTACCGGCAGGCTGTCATTCCGATGGCTCACCCGTATTTTCAGCCGGGAAAAATATTCCCGGTTCAGAACCGTTTACTCCGGTGAACGCCCGAAGACCGACGAGGAGTACAATGCACAAAGGGCAGAAAGGCAGAAAAGGATCGATCATATCCTGGATAAAATATCCAAATCGGGCTATGAAAGCCTTACCAGAGAAGAAAAGGACTTTCTGTTCAGGGAAAGCAGTAAAAACAATCCATAATACGTACAGCAGCCATGGAAAGCGATGAAAAAACCAAAAGGACCCCTGTGGGCATTGCCCTGCTAAGATACCTGAACGTATTGGTTGTTGTCCTTTTACTTTGCTCCTATGCAGCCTATTATATCAACCCGGCAGATTTCTGGCCCGCAGCATTTGCCGGCCTTTTCTATCCGTATTTTCTGATCGCAAACATTGTCTTCGTTTTGTTATGGATAATGCTCAGAAGGAAATTTGTTTTCGTCTCCCTCGCCGTGATCCTGGCCGGATGGAGTTACACCGGCCGCCTTGTGCGCATTGACTGCAAAGGGCCGGAAGCCTCTCCCGGGGGAATAAAGGTGATGACTTACAATGTTCAAAACTTCTATTCCATGTTTGATAAAAACCACCAGGATGCCAGGGATTCTCTTATCCGGTTCATCTCCGCTGAAAATCCCGATATCATTTGTTTTCAGGAATTTCCGCTTAAACCCGCCAATGTCCGAAACCAGCTTGAGGCCATCGCGCACAGCGCCGGATGTGAATACTACTTCTTCAGCAAATACTTTTCCAATACAAAAATGGTAACCGGACTGACCCTGCTGAGCAGATATCCACTGATCACATCCAAATCGGTGACTTACGACAACAAAGTCATAGCGTTATACTCCGATGTAAAAATTGGGACTGATACGGTCAGAATATTCAACATTCACTTAGCCTCGGTGTATCTCAGGCACTCCGATTATATGTTTCTGTCAGACCTGCAGAAACCCAAAACCGACAGCCTCACCCCCCGGAATCTGAAGGCCATTGGCTCGAAGCTGAAAAACGCATATATCACCAGGGGGCTGCAAACCCAGGTCATCAATATCCACATTGCTTCATCCACCTTACCCGTGATAGTGTGCGGCGACTTCAACGACACGCCAAATTCCTACACCTATCATGCGGTATCCTCACAACTCTCGGATGCCTTTACCGAAAGTGGAAAAGGCTTTGGGAACACTTATGCAGGCGAGTTTCTTCCCTCTTTCAGGATCGATTACGTTTTTTATACTCCGTCAAAATTTTCCTGTTCTTTATTTAAAACACACAGAATCAGGCTTTCCGATCATTATCCGGTTTCTGCGTTTCTTGCTCCTTTATAATCTTTCCGTGGAAACAGATCTAACTCCCGCTGAGCGGCATTTCAATGCCGCCCGGAACACAGGATAATTTGTAATTATCCAAACATTTTGCAGATCCCAACCCATCATCTTACAGTTTTAACACTAAACGTGATCGGAATAATATCAATCCATCCGTCATAACCGGCGTAAACCGGTGCGCCG
>JAFGME010000216.1 GCA_016927695.1 Bacteroidales bacterium | reverse complement strand
TTTTTTCTTCTTTCGCCTGAAGGTCGTATTTGGCCGACATTTCATTGATTTGCATCTGAATCCTGTCGTGAAAAAACTGGTTAAACAAATTGCCTGCAACAACATTGTAATCATAAGCACTTTGGCAATCCCCCAAAAGATAATATTTATAGCTTAAATCGGCATAAATGTACATGAAAAGGTTCCGGTTTTCCCGAACATCACCGAGTTGGATTGCTTTATGAAGGATATCTATCGATTGCTGTTCCCTGCCCAAAGCAGTATATACACGAGAAAGATTAATATAGGTATTGATGGCCTGTGGATATTTTTTGATCCGGAGAAAGTTTTCTGATGCTTCATTAATTAACAATAATGCCGAATCCAGCATGTTATGCTGCCAATAATTGTTGCCCAGTTCGTTTTGAGAGGCCGCCAGGTATTCTGTGAATCCATACCGCTTCGAGATATCCATGCACAGCTGTGAATATTTTACTACAGAATCGGATTTGCCCGCGTTAATCATTGTTGATTCATTGTACAAGGCAGCCAACCTGTTCATGGCGAAGGCCCTGTTTTTTGTACTGATATTTTTATGGGCAAGAATCTGAGTAAGTAAACCAATTCCTTTGTTGTATTCCTGTTTTTGCCGGTAAGCTTCTGCCAGGTAAATTTTTGCAAACACGGCCGAATCAGTATTATTATTGACCTTTTCAAGATATTGCATAATGAGGGGGACGCCCTCGTCGGGCCTTGACTGAACAATCATATTTTGTGCTTCTTTCAATAATTGGTCTATTTTGCCGGTTGTATCTGTAAATATATTTAAAGCCGGCCGGGGTATGGGGTATATTTCGTTCAGGATTTGACTTTTTGATAGTAATAAATCAAGTCTTGCCTTTTCTATTTCACTCAGGGTGGTGTCTGTCCTGAATATTGTAAGGAGTTTTGTGAGTGAATCACCTGCCTGCTTCAAATACTGACCGGTTTGCTCGTACTGTTTATTAAATTTCGTTTTATTTATTTCCTGGGATTTTACACCGGATTGGTTAACCGCCAGGAGTATAAATATCACGAAGGTTTTATATTTATCAGTTTTGATCTTTTCGATAAAACGATTTGAATAAACAAAAAACAAACCTGAAAGTGAGGAAACCAAAAACATTTTTCGTGTTTATTGCACAAAAATATGAAATACCCTTCTTAAACAGAATAGAAGGAATTGATCAATGGTAAAATTCCGAAAATTTTAACTTTCCACTTTCCACTATTATTGCGGCACCTGCCCCCCCAGCCCTGTGTTCGGAACCCACACATCGTTTTTGTCGCTGTTGTTCACCTGGGCATCTAGGTTAAAATCGCCGGAGCCATATCCGCTTAAACCTGCCTGTGGCGCCCAGACGTCGTTTTTATCGCCGTTATTGACCTGGCTGTCGGCATTTCCGTCGGCGCCGGTCATGCCCCAGATGCCGGGGGCGAGTTCTTTGTGGCCTTGTGATGCGCCATAAGCCTGTGATACGCCGGATGTGAAGTCGTAAGCATACACTCCGCCTGTTTCCGTTAACGGGATGGCGGACATTACGGCAATGTGGTTGCGGTGCCGGATGACTGCAAAGATTGAATGCTGAACTGACAAACCGGCAAATTGCAACATGGATTGGCCGTCGGCGCTGACGATGGAACCATCTTTCAGCAGAAACGCCGCCTGCCTTGCCACGATGGCGGCTGAGCCTGCCGAAGCCGCATCGGGCGCATCGCGCAATTCCACCAGGATCCAGTCCACCACATCTGTGTTTGGGATGGCTGTCACGGATTCTGTTCCGGTATAATTCCAGGGGGCTGTGTTGTAGGGCTGTGAAAGCGGCAGGGCGCCGTAGATGTCGGTATTCATCTCCGTTCCGTTGAAGGGGCCTTCGAGGAAGACTTTGATGTCCAGTTGTTTGGCTGTGTTCATCCACTGAAAGTAAGGATAGCCTTCGTTGACGTTTTGCGTGCCGTCAATATCCCAGATATTTGTAAAATCCCATCCGGCATTGGTGAACGTGCTTTCTGTTTTCATCTCTGCGGTGGTTTTGCCTTCAATGCCCGCCGGGTCGGGATCCAGGTTGCCCACACCGTTGGTGGTGCCTGAACTTTCGGTGTCCCAAAAGGAAGCTGAAATTGTATAATTGGTAACCCAGGAATCAATGTTTCCGATAAAACCGCCAATATTCCCGGGACCAGATACCTGCCCCGTACTGTAACAATTATTAATGGTTGTGGAATAACTTGTACTACCACTTAAAGATCCAATCAAACCTCCTCCACTGGATGTGTTACAAGTTACATCTGCCGCACTGTAGCAATCGGACATTAAAAAATTTTCTACAGAGATATTTCCTTTTTGACCAAGCAATCCTCCGACCCGACCATTTCCGGAAACAGATCCTGAAGTAAAGCACTGGTCAATTGTTCCACTACTCGTTCTTCCAATAAGTAATCCCACATTACCAGCTGTTGACGATATTGTTCCTGAAACGGAGCATTTTGATATAGTACAAATATGAGTTACTACGGATGTTATCACTCCTACCAGGCCTCCTATGACAGAAATACCATCAGTAATAGTATAATTCAAATCCTTAAGATGCACATCGGTTATACTTGCCATATCCTCTATGTTACCAAAAAAACCTTTGTAATCGTTCCCGCTATATTTGATTGTAAGACCATTAATTTCATGCCCATTTCCATTATAATGCCCATAAAAAGGATTACTATAACTACCAATTTCATTCCAACCTGTTCCAAAATTGATATAGGTGGAGCTGTAAGCGGCGATATCGGCGGTTTGTTCAATATAAACCCCTGGCGCCCAGGCTGCGGGGGTTGCACTCAGCCAGTAAAGATTGAAGAGCGTTTCGATCAGGTAAGGTTCGGTTTGGGTGCCATAGCCGGCAGGCTGCATGGGCAGCACTATATACGATGGAAAAGGGTATGTAAATGAAAAAGTACCTGTGGTATCCATGTTCCAGAGGTCGGCAATGCCGCTATCGCTGTATGGAACCCCAACGAAGTCCCAGGGTGTATCCAGGCCTGTTGTCGCCACATCGGTGTAAGTGGCCAGGTTAAGCATTTCGGCAGTGGTTTTACCGGTTCCGCCGCTGCTCACGGAAAGGCCCGTAGCATCGGTGTCATAGAACGAATTGGTAACCGTTGGCGCCACAAGCGCCCCGGAAATCCCGCCTTCCATTTCAAGCCCGTTCACCGGGCCTGCAGCATAACAGTTGCGGATATCAGCAAGGTTGCGCCCTGTAAGACCGCCCACGCAAATGTTTCCGGTTACCCCAACTGTGGAACAGCTTTCATCGAGCAGGGTTCCTTCATCCAATGATCCGGCTATGCCCCCGACAAATTTGTTGCCACCAACCGGAAGCCCGGTTTGTGAAGCTACAAAGCATCGCCGGATCAGGGCGCTGTCGATTGCAAGCCCGGCAATAGCGCCAATATACCTGTTTCCGTTGAAAACATTTGTTATTACGACAACATTTTCTACACTGCCTCCAGCAAGCACACCAAACATACCAACATAGGAACTTCCCGGCCTGTTAACGGATAACATACCAATGGTTCCCCCCTGGCCGTTGTATGTGCCGGTGAAAGGATTGTCAATGTCGCCGATGGGCAGGAATCCCGCGCCGCCATCCCAGCCAATCGTGGCCGAAGCGTCTATCTCAGCGGTTTGTTTGAAATGTTTGTCCCACGAACTGCTGTTTTGGGTGATCCAGTAGAGGTTGTCTAATGTCGCTACCAGGTAAGGGTCTTCTGTTGTGCCGGAGCCGGCGGGCTGCACGGCGGTTTGTGCAAAGGATGCCGACTGGAGAATTGTAAGCAAAAATGCAATGACCAATTGTAATGTTCCTTGTTTCATAATAATATATTTAGTTAAATTAATTACACCAGGGCTAAAGCCCGAAGCAACTCCTGAAATCTGTAATACCATCATAAATTTACAAATTTAACTTTTCCACTTTTCACTTTCCACTTTCCACTTTCTACTATTACTGCGGCACCTGCCCCCCCAGCCCCGTATTCGGTACCCAAACATCATTCTTGTCGCCGTTGTTCACCTGGGCATCGAGATTGAAGTCGCCTGAAGTATATCCGCCTGTTCCTGCCTGGGGCGCCCAGACATCGTTCTTATCGCCGTTGTTCACCTGGTTGTCGGCGTTGCCATCGGCTGCTATCATACCCCAGGCGCCGGGGGCAATTTCCTTATGCCCAAGTGTGCCGCCATAAGCCTGCGAGGCTCCGGTGGTGAAGTCGTACGCATACACTCCTCCTGTTTCCGTCAGGGGTATGGCCGACATCACCCCGATGGAATTGCGGTGCCATACAACGGCAAACAACGAGTTAACAGGAAAGTATGTAAACAAAGGAAGCGAGAAGCCATCCGCGGAGGTTATAGTCCCGTCTTTGCGGAGAAAACCCGCCTGACGTGCCACAACGGCGGCTGAGCCTGCCGAAGCCGCATCGGGGGCATCACGAAGTTCTATCAAAATCCAGTCCACCACATCGGCATTGGGGATAGCGGCTACCGCTTCTGTTCCGGTATAGTTCCAGGGGCCGGTATTGTAGGGCTGTGAAAGCGGCAGTTGGCCTCCGGAGTTCAGCATGGTGTTCATTTCAGAGCCGTTGAACGGGCCTTCGAGCAGCACCGTAAGGTCGAGTTGTATGCCTGCCGGTTCTGTTTCACGGGCGATGATGAATTGTCCGGAAACAGTTATCCCGTTGAAAGTGGCCTGATCTGTGGCCGCATTCACCGCACTGGCTGAAGCCAGGAAGGCCCAGTTGGTATCCGCAGTGTTGCCACGACGGTACAGGCTGATATCGGCAGGATTGTTCTGATCACCGGAGATAAGGTCTTCGGCCAGGGTAAAGGTAATATCCGCATTATAGCTACCTGTTCCGTAACGGTTCACAACCCAGAATTGTGAATTGAAAGTGAAGTAAGGCTCTGCCGGATTGATATTGGGAACCGTGTCAATCCGTGTGGCTGTAATGGATGCCCCGGTTTGAGAGTTAAAGTCCATCCACAGTCCGGTTCCTGTAAAATTAACCAGGCCGGTAGTTTCTGTTTCAGAAGCAGAAACACCGCCCCCGAAGGGAATGGTGGAAATAACCCAGTTGGAGTCATCCATATTAAGCAGCCTTCCTGTGGATCCCCCAAGTATATTGTATGCTTTATTCCCGCTTCCTTCATTGAACTGCCAGTACCCGACAAGACCGGGTTCGAAGCCTGTGAGATTCAGGTGCATTCTTTCGCGGATTTCAGTGGAATCCAGGGCATAATCCCACATACATACTTCATCAATTCTGCCATGGAAACCGGCACCCTCCGCAGGGTGGCCGAACTGGATATAGTTCCTGCCTGTATTAAGGCCAACGGTATGTGATGCCATCAATTTGCCGTCATAATAGAGCCTGGCGACAGATCCGTCGAAAGTGAGGCAGTAATGGTGCCAGGAATCCTTGCTTCCGGGGAGATAGACATCCAGGTCATTACCCCAGAACTGCATCCTCCACACTTCATCGGTTGTTGTTGTGCGTAGTGCGAATTCCCGGAGATCATACCATTGCAGACCTGCCGAAAAAATGGCTCCGCCATAGAATGCCCTGGCATTAGCCCAGGCTTCAACGGATCTTGGATTATTGCCTGTTATCTGCACTTCATCACTACACCGCACAAATTTAGTAACGTTACTAAAATCAAGTGCAGCGCCCGGATAGTTGTTACTTTCAACGCCGGTTCCTTTTAAGGAGATATAGGCCGTATCCATAAAGTTTGCCGTATGCATAAGCAGTCCATTGTAATCCACCAGGGCATCAGGATCAAACCGGACATAAACCGTATCGGATACATATCCGTATGCAGGAGCAATGCTGAGGCTTTGTGTGAACCCGGTATTTTCGGAGAGGGAAATTCCAAAATGGCTGTCATTGCACATTATCTTCAGGTTGTCATGGAGGAATCCTGTTTTCAGGTAATAGGGTTTTACATAGCTTCTTCCGGAAATGATATTCTCAAGCATCAGTGTATCAATGGCCTTTTGCTCAAAATGGTAAAGATTTCCATTATAATTTCCTTCAATTAAATCGATCAGTCCATCATCATCCAGATCCGTGAAACACGGTGACGAATTAATACCAATATCGTAATTGAAATTTTCCGACACCAAATAAAAGGAAATCGATTGCCAGCTTTGCTGCCTGTAATGATTTAGATTTCCACCGGATTCGCCGACAAACAAATCCATCAGGCCGTCTCCCTCCAGATCGGTGATACCGGGTGTAGAATTGTTACCTACATAAATGGAATTAAAATCCTCTGTAACCAGTGAGAAACTCAGCGAGTACTGACTAATTTGCTCATAATGGTTCAGATTACCATCCCATTCACCAATGATCAAATCCCAAAGCCCGTCACCGTCCAGGTCGGTAAGCGCCGGGGCCGAATTGCCTCCAACATCAATGGAATTAAAATTGACGGTTTCAGGCGAAAAAAGGAAAGGATTTGTGTTGTATTGCCGGTAAAGGGCCAGGGCGCCTCCGGTTTCACCGATAATTAACTCGAGGAGCCCGTTTCCATCCAGATCGGCAAAGCAGGGTTTTGCGAACCCACTGACCGCGATATCACTGAAGTGGTCGGAAATAAGCACAAAGGAAGTCGACAGCGGTTCGACCTGCCGGTAATGATACAGGTTCCCGTTTAGCGTCCCGATGATCAGGTCAAGCAGCCCGTCGTTATCCAGGTCAATAATAGCGGGAACAGAGTTGCTGCCAACATCAACGGCATTGAAATTATTGCTGATCAGATCAAAAGAAAAGGGAAGTTGGGAGGTTATACATGAAGCATTTTTCCCCACTCCTTTTAAAACAAT
>JAFGME010000215.1 GCA_016927695.1 Bacteroidales bacterium | reverse complement strand
TTTGATCATTTCAATACCGGTAGTTTCAAGGTTCCTGGCCACCACTATCTCACCAATCATCTCAGTTACATTGGCACCGATCATGTGTGCGCCCAGCAATTCCCCGTACCTGGCATCATATATCAGCTTGACAAAGCCATCCTTCTGTCCTGCTGCACTTGCCTTTCCTGAGGCAGAATACGGAAACTTACCCACCTTGATCTCATATCCTGCTTCCCGCGCTGCATTCTCGGTATAACCCACTGAAGCCACTTCCGGACTGGTATAGGTGCATGCCGGGATATTCCGGTAGTTGATCGGTTGCGGATTTTTACCGGCGATCTTTTCCACACAGAGAATACCTTCGGCAGAAGCTTTGTGTGCCAGGGCCGGACCGGGTACCACATCCCCGATGGCATATATTCCCTTAACACTGGTCTGTAAAAATTCATCGACCACGATTTTGCCATTCTCTGTTTTTATACCTGTTTCTTCCAAGCCAATACCCTCGATATTGGGAGTGATCCCCACAGCCGACAATACCACATCGGCGTCTGTTTCTTCTGAACCCTTCTTTGTTTTTATCTTAACCTTACATCTGGCACCTGAAGTATCAACCGATTCGACGGTTGAGTCGGTCATAACCGTCATGCCTGCCTTTTTGAAAGAACGTTCGAGTTGTTTTGACACTTCCTCATCTTCCAGGGGAACAACATTGGGAAGGAACTCCACGAGAGTAACTTTGGCGCCCATGGCCGCATAAAAATAGGCAAACTCGCTCCCGATGGCTCCTGAGCCGACCACAACCATACTCCCGGGTAATTCCCCGAGGGTCAATGCCTGCCGGTAACCGATGATTTTCAGGCCATCCTGTTTCAGGTTGGGCAGTTCACGCGAACGGGCTCCGGTAGCAATGATGATATGTTCGGCGGTATGGGATTCTTTTTTACCGTCAGGGGCTGATACCTCAACGGTCTTATTACCGGTAAGCCTGCCAGAACCGTTTATTGTATCGATCTTATTTTTCTTAAACAGGAACTGTACACCCTTGCTCATACCATCGGCCACTGCCCTGCTTCTTTCGATCACTTTTTTAAAATCCGGCGTGGCGGTTCCTTCGATCGTAATGCCATAGTCAGCGGAATGTTTCACATATTCGTAAACCTGTGCGCTTTTCAGCAATGACTTGGTAGGAATACATCCCCAGTTAAGGCATATCCCGCCAAGGGATTCTCTCTCGACAACGCCCACCTTCATCCCTAACTGGGCAGCCCTGATGGCAGCCACATAACCTCCCGGCCCGCTGCCAATAATTATAAGATCGTATTTCATGGTTCAATTTTTTTTCAAATATACAAAAACGGGAGTGATCCTATAAAGCTATAAAATTACAACACTCTACTGCTGTCTGTTTCAGCGGGATAAATCCGAAAAAAAGTTATGTGTCCGGGTGCGGATATATTCTCAGTATGCTGCCGTCATGAATTGGGAAAGTCCTGTAGAATCCAGAAATTAATTGATAGTAAATAGTAATAAAACCCGGCCCCTAAGCCGGGTTCTTTGTTTTTCAATTGTTGCAATATTGCAACAGATTTTTCCAATTTCAATTTAGGATTAGCACGGCAGGTATGAAGATAAACATTTGTAAGAACGTATCTTTTATGCTAAATTTGAAAACAATTAACAACGGCTTTTTTGAATTTTCATAAGGAGAACCCTATGGTATAAATTCTGAAAGATTATTTAAAGAAACATTTATCAAATCTCCATGCAAACCGTACTTGTCGAACTCAGGGATCAAAAGGCTTTCGAGGAATTACATAACCTCGAAGCAAAAAAGCTAATCCGGATTATTACGGAAAACGGACCTGCATCTTCCTACGCCCTGCCTGGTGATCCTGTCAGTGTAGAAGATTTCAGAAAATGGGTCGAGCATGCAGAAAATACCCCTACCATTAGCCTGACCCAAGCAAAAAAGCAATGGCAAGCCCAAAAGAAAAAGCTCCAGCAACCTATAAGGTAAGGCTTACTGAGAAAGCCCGACAGGACATTGACTATATAACCGGCTACATTGCGTTCATCAATCACCAGCCATTAAATGCTACCGGTGTGGGTGATGCCCTTTTTGAGACCATTGACCGTATAGGCCAAAACCCCTTTGCCTTCAGGGAATGTTCAGAAATACCCACCAAAAACAAAATCTACCGTCAGGCCGTTTGTCTTAGCTGGCTTATTATTTACAAGATAAAAGCCAGAGAGGTAACTATTCTTGGCATTATTCATAGCGCCCGTAAACCTTCAAGGATTAAGAAGTATCGAAAGATCAAGTGACTTTGATCGTAGAACGAATCTGGCTACCTGGTTGGTATTCATTGATTTCTTTTGTCGCAAAGTTGTGACGAACCTTTCTAAATGTACTTTAGGATTAGCAACGAAATTCAAATATAGTATAATAACTAACTGTCAATTAAGTCTTAAATGTTTCACTTTATTTCCCTGTAAGTATTTTTTCTTAATTCAAAATATTTTAAATACTGTAATTCATCAGAGTCTACAGAGATTTTATCAATAGTAAATTGATCAGGGGAGATTCTTGT
>JAFGME010000214.1 GCA_016927695.1 Bacteroidales bacterium | reverse complement strand
TCTGGATCGAATATCACTCTTGAATTAACAACTAAAAAGATGAAAAAGAGTAAGTGAAAACGGTCAACGCTATTCAGGCATCAACATTCAGGCATCAACAACTTTCCACTTTCCACTTTCTACTTTCTACTTTCTACTTTCTACTTTCTACTTTCTACTTTCTACTTTCCACTTTCTCCTCCCCCCTCCCCCTCCCCGCAAACCGTCTTCCGTAAAAAACCCTTGTGGCGCCGATGCTGTAGGTGAACTGATCCTGAATGTCTTCCCCGGTCCGGCTCATGGAGAAATTGTCGCCGTTGAAGCTGATCCCGAAAAATGACCTGTCTGCATTCCGTACAATGGCCAACCTTCCAATCGATTTCAAAGCCACTCCGGAGCTGTTTTCAGGTTCAGAATCTCCCGGCCGGTCCACGGAATACGCCTGCACTGAAATACCGGGAACAAAGGCCAGGGAAATGTAAAGCTTTTTCCAGATCACAAAGGTATGGGCATACCCGAAAGAGATACCCAGGTTAGAAACAGTGGCGCCCGAGATGTTCAAACGCCCGCTGAACAATTCGCTGAGATGGGCCGGGATATAGCCCGAATCCCCTGCAGCGCTGAAAAGGGAGAGGTATGCCCCCGCCACAAAAGAACCGGCGCTCTTCTTCTGGAGCTCTGTCTGCACAAATGCAGCCCTTGACGAATACTTTTTGTGGTTAAAAACATATATAAAACTTGTGCCCAGCGCAGAAGTAAAAATATCCGGACGCTGCGGATAGGGCATCCCATCGGTCCATTGATCAAAAAGGGTTTCCGGATTTTCAATGTAAAACCCCTTATAATACTGCAGGTAAGTGTCGATGATGAGTTTCCGGGTGAAAACATTCAGTTGAAAGTCAAACCTGTCTGTTTTTCCGTAAATATCATCATCGTTATTTATCAAAGGCAGGTTAAAAGCCAGGCCTATCCCAAACCACCTGTAATTCACCCCCAGCCCCAGATTGAAACGTTCGTTGGGCCCGTACATGATCCTGGAATTGCCTGTTTTGTCGTACAGCGAAAACCTGTTGTATTTGTTGATGCCATAAACACGCACACTCAGCCTGTGTGACAGGTCTTCCACATAAGTTGTGTTCAGCGTATCTCCTCCGGCACACAAAACGGCGGGCATCCATGGCATTAAGGCCAGGAAAAAGACCATTAACCGGACATTTCTAAAGCGCTTCATGCAGAGGGTTTTCATCATTAACATAGAGAAGATACATCCTTATCTTTTGATAACCCATCCTTTCCAACAGCCTGGCATATTGCTTTACCTGGTATTCATGGACTTCAAGCCTGCGGCCGGTTTTAAAGTCGACCACTGCCGTTTCATCCTCAAAAAACACAAGCCTGTCGGGCCTCGATGACCTTCCTTCTTCATCAATCATCTCTGCTTCGCGCAAAACCTTTAACCCCGGGCTGAAAAACCGGGAGATTCCGGGTTTCAGGAAAAAGTTTTCGAGCATTGCGATGAGCACTTCTTTCTCTCCGCTGCTGATCAAACCCCTCAGGTGATACTTATCCACCACCTGTTGCACATCCGGAGGGGTCATCACCTGCGAAAGCACCTCATGAACCAGCGTTCCCCATCCCTGGCTGTCCATCTGCAGCGCGTCATCCCAGTTTCCCGGCGCCCTCAGGCTGAGAGTAAGCCTGTTTTGCCAGGGCAGGGAAATCCATAAAAACGGTTCCCCGGCCGCAGAAACGCCGCCCTCCATTCCCGGGCCACAGTCAGGATCACCGAAATCATAAACCTGTCTGCCCTCTTCCCACAATCCTTTTTCGGAAAGATAATGGTGGAAAAGCAGGGGCAGTGAGTTGACTTCGTCTATACTTTCAGGGATGCCCCCCGTGAATACATAAAGCCTGTCGGTGGGCCGGGTCATGCACACATACAACAAATTCAGCATATCGAGCAGGGATTTGTTCTTCTCTCGCAGGTACTCATCCCCATAGTTTGTATCCGTCATCGCTTTTTCAAAACTGAGCAAAGTGGAATTGAACCCTTCCATGTCTTTGATTTTCACGTCACTCCAGTTCTGCTTGTGGGTCAGCCTGAGCATTTCATCGGCAAAAGGATAGATGACCACAGGAAATTCGAGTCCCTTTGCCTTGTGAATGGTCATCACTTTAACGGCATCCACCTTTTCGGGTATCACAATGGATTTTTTCTCCCCCTGCCGGCTCCACCATTCAATGAAAGAGGCAATGCCGGAGGAGTTCTTCTCCATAAAATCCATGATCTCATCAAGGAAAAACTGAATGAAAGGATCGGGGGTCCGTGCCAGGCCAAAGTCCCTCACCAGGCTTTCCGCCAGATCGTACAGGGTGATGCCCGCCGGCACGGGAAACAAAGGGGATAACCCCTGCATATTCAACCATTGCACGAAAGGGTAGCGGTTACCGTCCCCATTGCCCAAGCCCTCACCCATCAAAAAATCAAGGAAATCCCAGGGTGTACGGTGAATGATTCCTGAGTGAAACAGGAAATATGCGGCCTCCAATGCCGCTGGCTTGTCACCGGGATGGATGTAATACCTGAACATGGACACAAGAATACGTACAGCCGGAGAGCTGTTGAGCAGCAATGATTCGGATGAAATAACAGGGATATCCTCCCCCAAAAGAGAGGCTGCGATCTTCAAACCGTTGCTGTTGGTGCGGCATAAAATGGCGATGTCTTTATAACTGTAACCCAGCTTGAGGCACTCACGAACAGCGGAGAGCGTTTCTTCAGGAGGGTCAGGTTCACTCCCTCCGTTTTTCTCTTTTAACAGGAATTTTATCCTCACAAACCCGCCCGGCTTTCCGCTGCCCCATTCCTGCGTGCAGTCGGAATACACCGTTTGGTATTCCTCCTCAAGTAAACCCGCAAGGGAGGTGAAAAAGCTGTTGTTAAAATCCACAATGGCCCGGCGCGACCTGTAGTTTTTATCAAGATGGGTTTGCTTAATAAATGGCCTGATATACTCTTCCCCTGCCGGGCTTTCCTCCTTTGACTCAGAAGTAAGCCGGATAAACTGGTCCACTTCTCCGTTTCTCCAGCGGTAAATGGCCTGTTTGGGATCCCCGACAAGCATACCGCTGCCCCCCTCGCTGAGGGAGTTCTCAATGAGCGGAAGCATGTTCTCCCATTGCAGGACAGAGGTGTCCTGGAACTCATCGATCATGATGTGCCTGAATTTCTGCCCGGCACGCTCATAAACGAAAGGGGTGGGTTCTCCGGCAATAACGCCGGATATCAATGCGTTGAACTCAGAAATAAAAAGTATGTTGTTGTCCGTTTTATACTCTTTAATAAGCCGCCAGATCTCGTTCAGCAGAGCCACAGGATAAATGGTTTTCTTTACCAGCAGGCAGGTAAGATATTCAGGATAATTCTCCCTTTTTTCGTGTTGCAATACGTTGTAAATATCTGTGAGTTCCGGTTTGATGCCGTCAATCCGGGCTTTCATCCCCTGATTCAGCTTGTCGGAGTACCAGCAGTCGTCCTCCACGGTTTTCTGCACCCTTGCTTTGGGAGGCAGCGATGAAAAATCCCTGCCGGCGATCCTGTAAAAATATCTACCTATTCCGGTGTTCCCGTAATAAAAACTGCCTGCATCCACCCCTGCGGCTTCGATGATATCCACTGCTTTTTGGGCCGTCTGTGCCAGCCTGTTCTCAAAAGAAATCACCATCCGGTTCAACTTTCCGATGTAAACCTGAAAGTCGGCCGGTCTTAAATGGCTGATGGTTTCGAGCCTGATGGAAGAATCCTCCCTGAACAGGATGGCGGCAACATCGGCAATGTCGTTTTCAATCTGCCAGCTTTTGTCACTGTCGGTGCGGAATTGAATAAAACCTGTCAGCAGGTCGGTGAGGCCTTCATCCAGGCCGGCTTTGTCAATGAGCTGTCCGATGACCCTTTCAAGCGCTCCGCCGGTATCGGTTTCTACCTCAAAATTACCGGGCAGCCGGAGGTCAAAGGAAAAAGCCCGGATGATCCTGTGGGTAAAACTGTCGATGGTGGAAACGGCAAAGTTTGTGTAATCATGAAGGATCAGGGTGAGCGCCCTGGCGGCATTCAGCGAAATAGTTTCCTGTTCCAGACCGGTTTGCTTTATGAGGTCGGGAAGCATATAACGGCAGTACACCGAATCGGGATAATGGTCTATCATGCTCAGGTGGCGCAAAGCCTTAACGATCCGTTGCTTCATCTCCCCTGCCGCCTTATTGGTAAAGGTGATGGCCAGGATGTTGCGATAGGAAGAAGGCTGCCTGAGCGCCAATGACAGATATGATTTCACCAGGGTGTAAGTTTTCCCTGATCCTGCCGACGACTTGTAAATATCCAACAAACTCATGCTTTATCCGGATGTGATTCAAAGGGTTATTCAATCCTCAAAAATAGACAAACTATCCGGTAAAACCACACTGTATAAAAAAAATCCCGGCCAGGAGCCGGGAAAAAATGATCATGAAGAGGAATGTAATAAAGAGTGGGCTGATTGGGTCTAAATAATGCGGAAAAGAAAACGTACCACATATTCTTTTCCGATGCAAACCATACAACTGTGAGGCTGTACTGAACGGATCCGGTCCAAAACGTAGTTTCTCAACGACTCATCATTGGAATATGAATCCCTGATCCTGATGTTGCCATTGGCATCAAAAAACATGCTGACAACAACCACGCCTTCAAGGCCTTTTTCCCTGGCGAACTCCGGAAACTTCACCGATTCAAAAAGGCATTGCCTCACCGGGGCAGGGAGTCCGGCAGTGATCTCAACTTCTTCAAGGAACATCACAATAACCGGAGGATCTTCCCGGCTTTCTGCAAGGGAATCGGTCAGGTTGAGACCATCTATTATGCCGCTGAGGTATTTTTCACCTGACACGGCCAGCATGTTGGGCTCAGGAACCATCTTTTCTTTGCCGTCGCCGGCCGATCCTGAACCAAAGCAGAGGGCAGCGAGAAAAATTGCTGCGAGGGTGGCGGTTGTCTTTAGTCGTTCCATGGTCTGTTAATTTATTGTACTCTGTTTGTATTTCTTATTGATTTCCTATTATTGTGCCAATTATTATATATAGCTGATTTTCTGCACATTAAACCATAAATAATTTTCATTTCCCGGCAAAAAAGTGTTCACTCTTTTACAGGGCATGTTCGACAGCGCACAATTGTTTATCTTAGCGGACAATTTCCGGGTTATGAAAAAAATAACGGTGTTCTTCTCAGTGATCCTGATCACACTTTCAGGGGCGGCTCAACTACCCGACAGGCCTGCAAAGGCCCATTACATGAAATACAACGGAGGCTATTACCGCGATGTGATACTAAAAAGCCTCAACGACACCGCCACAGGCCAAAGTGCAAAGGAGCGCCTGAGGGCCGATATGAACGGCTTCCACTTCCCGACAGATACCGCACTCTATACCCGTGTGTGGCACAATCCTCCGGTATCCCAGGGAAGGACAGGCACATGCTGGACTTTTGCCGCCATTTCCATGCTTGAATCCGAGATATTCAGGATATCAGGAAAAAAGACCAGGTTGTCGGAAATGTATGTGGTGTATTTCGAGTACATCGAACGCATCAAAGCCATTGCCAAAAAATCAGGAGAGGTATATTTTGCAGAAGGTTCGGAATCCAATGCGGTGACAAAGATCATCCGTGAATATGGAATTATTCCCCTTGAAGCATTTCCGGGAAAGCCCGTGGGACAGGAGTTCCATGATCATAAGCTGTTGTTTGAACGGCTTGAAACCTATAAGAAATGGGTGGAATTTTGTAAATCTGCCACAGAAGCCAAATCTTTAGGAGGGTTCGAAGAGATACTTACGGATTTTCTGGGCGCTGTTCCCGACACTTTTCAATATGAAGGGAGGGAATACACCCCGATGAGCTTCTCCCGTGAGGCGCTTCCCTTCAGTCCGATGGATTATTTCAGCTTTATGTCCACAAAATCGGCTCCTTACAACCAGCGCGGTGAGCTTGTGGAAGCCGACAACTGGTGGCACAACAGTGATTATTACAATGTGGCCCTGGAAGACTTCGTCACGGTTGCCGTCAATGCCATTTCCAACGGCTATTCCTTTACCGTATGCGGGGATGTATCAGAACCCGGGTTCGATGCCCTGTCAGAAGCCGCCGTCATACCCGCGTTCGATATCCCTTCTGAATATATTAATGAAGATTCAAGGGAACACAGGCTTTACAATCAAAGCACCACCGACGACCATTGCATGCATGTGGTGGGATTTTACAGAAACGATGACGGATACTGGTTTTTGCTCAAGGACTCCGGCGCCGGGGCTTTCGACGGCCCCAACAAAGGGTACCGCTTTATGCATGAAGATTATCTGCGGCTCAAAATGATGAACATCCTGGTACACAAGGAGGCAGCACGGCCGGTTTTGGACAAAATCATAAAATGAAATATCAGATCACCAGCAGCTTCCGATAAAGAACACCCCGGTCGTACCTTACACTGATAAAGTATAACCCCTTTGTGAGGGCCGGATCATTCAGCCGGAATGATTTCAGCAGCTTTGTACCGCAGGGTCCGCTGTAAAGGATTGCCCTCCGGACACCTTTATAATCATTCAGCGCAATCTCCAGAAAACCCTGGTTTTGCGGAAAGTCAGCTTCCACAATGAAGGTTTCCGTGGCGGGATTGGGATACACCCTCAGCCCTTTCTCATTGACAGCCTGACGGCTGACGTCCGTGATGAGGCTCCTGACCGAGTCGATGTAGGTGACAATGGGGTTCAGCGCTTCGTCTACCACCTCAAGGAGAGGGACCCCGAAATCGTGCCCCAGCCACTTGTATTCATTGTATTCCCTGAAAAGGGGAAATCCCATTCCGAGGGAATCAATAAAAACGCTGTCATATTGCCTGATTGCCGACTTCACCCTGACGGTTTCAAAACTCCCATAAGGGGTTATCAGCGTTCCCCATCCATCAGCATAATTCACCCGCTTTTTCCATCCCCCGACATATCCCAGCCCCGGAAAGGCAATGTCGTATTCGGAAAAAGAAGAATCCACATTGCCATAATTCAACGGAAAACGGTAGATGTAATCCGGGGTATCAAATTTATTGGGAAAAGGAATTCCGTTTAAGGTGACCCCATACCCTGCCATGCTGAAGCCTGAGGAAACATTGTTGTAATATTCAAAAGCATCGGTGACCTGGAAACCGGGTATCTGGTCGAAATCCTGCAGTGGTCTGGCAAGGTTGGCCGAACCTAAAAACACCAACTGGTAGAGCCAGGGTGTGGAGGATACGCTTACAAAAGTGTCAACGCTTTGTGAAACAGGGATAAATCCGCTGTAATCCCAGGTAAAATCCTGTCCGGTGACACTGAAGTCATACATGGCAAAATTAAGGGATGAACTTTTCCTGAGGGTATCCCCTGCCTGTGGCATGTCGGCAGAAGTGACCGTTATCTGTGCGTTCAGCGCAGCAACAAAAAAAAATGCCGGAGCAATCAAAAACAATCGGTTCATACGGGTTAATTTTAATTTATCAGGTTCAAAAATACGCATTATTATTATTTTAGCAGATATTTTATAAAAAGGGTGCATGAATAAAGAGTTCATAAAAATCCTGATCAGCCTTCAGTTTCCTGTGCTGTTCATACTGTTGCTCTGGGTGATCAAGGGTTACGAAGCGCTTACCGGCCACGACCTGGGATTTTTGGGGGTTTATCCGCGCAGGCCCGGGGGACTTTGGGGGATACTGACCTCTCCATTGATACATGGTGATTTCAGGCACCTGTTTGCCAACTCGGTGCCCTTGTTTGTCCTGGGAGGCTGCCTGTTTTATTTTTACCGTGAGATTGCAGCAAAGTCGTTCCTGATCATCTACCTGGTTACCGGCCTCTGGGTGTGGGTTGGGGCGCGAAGCTCCATTCACATCGGGGCAAGCGGCGTAGTGTACGGACTTGCATCGTTCCTTTTTGTTTCAGGTATCCTCAGAAAAGACGGACGGCTGCTGGCCATCACCCTGCTGGTGACCTTCCTCTACGGGAGCCTGGTTTGGGGAATATTCCCCGACTTTCTCCAAAAACAGAATATCTCATGGGAATCACACCTCTGGGGACTTGTTGCAGGATTCATCACTGCGGTTTACTTCAGAAAAGAAGGCCCTCAGAAAAAAGTGTACGAATGGGAACTCGAAGAAGAGGACGAAGATCAGAACAGTTATCCCGCCGATCCGGGAGCGGAAAATAAAACCGATCCCCCTTTCACGGAAAACCATTAAAAAAATTATACCATGATCGAATTCCTGAAAGGCAACCGGTTCATCTTCCCCGATGCAGGCAAAGCAGACCAAACCGGACTGCTGGCTGTGGGTGGCAACCTGTTTCCCGTGAGCCTGATCAGGGCTTACTCCAAAGGCATTTTCCCGTGGTATGATGAGGAAAGCCCCATTCTCTGGTGGTCGCCTGACCCACGGCTGGTGCTCTTCCCACGCGAATTCAAAGTTTCAAAAAGTCTCAGGCAAACCCTGAAAAATAATCCTTTTGAAATCCGGTTCGATCATGATTTTAACGCCGTGATCACACACTGCGCCGCCATTCCGCGCGAAGGGCAGCATGGAACATGGATCACTGCCGAAATGATGGAAGCCTACAAAATGCTGCATCAATGCGGGTATGCACATTCAGTGGAGGCCTACCGTTCAGGAAGGCTTGCAGGAGGACTGTACGGCGTTTCCCTTGGCAAAGCCTTTTTCGGCGAATCGATGTTTTTCATCGAGAGGGATGCCTCAAAGGCGGCCTTGTTTCATCTTGTGCAAAGGATGCTTTTGTGGGGCTTCCACTTTATCGATGCACAGCAGGAAACGGATCACCTGAAAAGTCTGGGGGCCGGGCCGGTGGCAAGGAAAGAATTCATGGAGTTGCTGAAGAAGGCGCTGCGGTTTAAAACCAAAAGAGGAAAATGGTAATTTTGCAACATTAATAAACAACTATGCCAACATACGAAGAGAAATTCATGCGGAAGGCCATTGAGTTATCCGGCAGCAATATCAACCTGAAGAAAGGGGGGCCTTTTGGCGCAGTGATCGTAAAAGACGGACAAATCATTGCAGAGGCTGTCAACACCGTGCTTGAAGACAATGATCCCACAGCCCATGCGGAGATCAATGCCATCAGGCAGGCATGCAGCCGGCTCGGATCGTACCAGTTGACAGACTGTGAAATCTACTGCAGTTGCGAACCCTGCCCCATGTGCCTGGGCGCCATCTACTGGGCGCGCCCGAAAAAAATATACTTCGCAGCGCTGAAAACGGATGCCGAAGAAGCCGGCTTCGATGATTTTAATTTTTACAATGAATTCGCAAAAGAACCCGCCATGAGATCCATCCCTTCCGAATCGCACATGCGCAGCGAAGCAAGGCTTGTTTTCGGAAAATGGAAAGAGGCGGAACTGTTTATTGTGTACTGATGGATATTGATATTCTTTGGAAAGTATCAGGCCTGGCGCTGGTTATCGTCGGGATCATCTTCTCGGTGTTGCCTGTAATACCGGGTCAGGTGGTGGCATGGTCTGCTCTGCTGTTGCTTCAGTTGACGAAACCGGTGCCCTTCTCCGCCGGGTTCCTGGCGCTGTGGGCTTTCATTACCGCTGCTGTAACCCTTCTCGACTATTTCATCCCCATCTGGGGCACAAAAAAGCTGGGAGGATCCAAACAAGGGATTTGGGGCGCCACCCTCGGATTGATATCAGGGATTTTTTTCTTTCCTCCCCTGGGGATGATCATCGGACCTTTCCTCGGAGCTTTTGCCGGGGAAATGATCGCCGGGAAGGACACCCGTACGGCCCTGAAATCAGGTCTTGGCTCCTTCATCGGTTTCGTGGCCGGCAGCCTGATGAAACTGGCCATATCCGTCATCATGGCATACCATTTTATCACCGCCGCCTTCTGAAGCCATGCTCCGGTTCTTATTAAGCAGGATTTTAGTAATTTTCAACAAAAAAAATCAATTTAAAAACTATAATTTTGTCCGGTTGAAAATTGAATTATATGAAAATAACAATTGTTGGAACCGGTTATGTGGGGTTGGTCACAGGCACATGCTTCTCTGATGTCGGCATAGATGTTACCTGTGTGGACATCGACACTGAAAAAATAAGAAAGCTGAACCAGGGCGAAATCCCGATTTACGAACCCGGTCTGGAGAACATGGTGTCAAAGAACATCGACAAAAAGAGATTGCATTTCACCACTGACATTGCTGCAGCCCTGAAAGGCTGCGAGGCAGTGTTCATTGCCGTTGGAACTCCTTCCGATGAAGACGGCAGCGCCGACCTGAAACATGTGATCAAAGTGGCCGAAGATATCGGGAAATATATGGAAGACTATCTTCTTATCGTCACCAAAAGTACTGTCCCGGTCGGCACCTCCGACAAAGTAAGGAAAGCGGTGAAGGAACAGCTTCAGAAAAGGGGGGCCGCCATTCCCTTCGACATTGCTTCCAATCCCGAATTTCTCAAGGAAGGAGATGCCATCAACGACTTTCTTAAACCCGACCGGATCGTGGTGGGAACCGACTCCCCAAGGGCCGAAGAACTGATGGGTAAGCTGTATAAACCCTTTACCCTCAATGGCCATCCGGTTATTTTTATGGATGTCAGATCTTCGGAGATGACAAAATATGCCGCCAATGCCATGTTAGCGACCAAAATCAGCTTTATCAACGACATTGCCAACCTCTGTGAGATCATTGGGGCTAACGTCAACCACGTAAGAAAAGGAATCGGGAGCGACAGCAGGATAGGCAACAAATTTATTTATCCGGGAACGGGTTACGGCGGCTCGTGCTTTCCAAAGGACGTGAAAGCGCTGATCAGAACCGCAAAGGAAAACAGCTATCAGCTCAGGGTGTTGCAGGCAGTGGAAGACGTGAACGAAACCCAGAAATCGGTGTTGGTGAGAAAGATGAAACAGCATTATAATGACCATCTCAAAGGGCTGAAAGTCGCAATCTGGGGCTTGTCTTTCAAACCCCAGACAGATGACATGAGGGAAGCGCCCAGCCAGGTCATCATCAGCAGTCTGCTTGCCGAAGGCGCTGAAGTCGTGGTGTACGACCCGGTGGCGATCCACGAGGCAAAACGGCTGTTTGGCGACAAAATAGAATATGCGAGGGAGCAATACGAAACCCTGCTGGATGCAGATTGCCTGGTGATCCCCACCGAATGGCCCGAATTCAGGTTCCCGGCCTTCGAAGTGGTGAAAAAGCTCATGAAAGCCCCGGTTATCTTTGACGGCAGGAATATCTACGATTACGGCGAAATGCAGAAAAAAGGGTTCCGTTATTATTGCATCGGTATACAGACTGTATAACTCACATATAATTATTTTTAATGAGCAAAAGAATATTGGTTACCGGCGGGGCGGGTTTTTTAGGAAGCCATCTTTGCCATTATCTTCTGGAACGGGGCAATGAAGTGTTGTGTATCGACAATATGTTCACAGGCCGCAGGAAAAACATCATCCCTTTCCTTGACAATCCCAACTTTGAATTTATCAGGCACGATGTTACCATGCCGTTCTTTGCAGAGGTGGATGAAATCTATAATCTTGCCTGCCCTGCATCCCCCATTCATTACCAGTACAACGCCATAAAAACGATTAAAACGTCGGTGCTGGGGGCAGTGAATATGTTAGGCCTGGCCAAGAGGGTAAGAGCCCGGATACTTCAGGCTTCCACCAGCGAAGTTTACGGCGACCCCCTTGAGCACCCGCAAAAGGAAACTTACTGGGGCCATGTCAACCCCATCGGCCCGCGCTCCTGTTACGACGAAGGAAAGCGCTGCGCCGAATCCCTTTTCATCAACTACCATAAATTCAACCAGGTCAGGATCAAAATATTAAGGATATTCAACACCTACGGTCCCAGGATGGACCCCAACGATGGCAGGGTGATTTCCAATTTCATCATGCAGGCGCTCCGGAACGAAGACATCACTGTTTTCGGTGAAGGCAGGCAGAGCCGCAGCTTCTGTTATGTTGACGACATGGTGAGGGGAATGGTCGCTTTTATGGAGTCGGACCCGCAATTCACAGGCCCCTGCAACATGGGCAATCCCGTTGAATTCTCCATCCTTCAACTGGCCAAAGAGATCATCCGCCTCACCGGCTCTTCATCTTCCATCATTTACAAGCCTCTGCCGGAAGACGACCCCATGCAGAGAAGACCCGACATCAGCCTGGCCACGGAAAAGCTGGGCTGGAAACCGGAAACCCATCTTGAAACCGGCCTGTTAAAAACCATTGAATATTTTAAAACCGTACTCTGATGCAGAAAGGCCTCCGAATACTCATCACCGGAAGCAACGGGCAGCTCGGTTCCTCATTGAAAAGGGCGGCCGGAAATTACCCGTATTTTCATCTGACTTTTACCGACATGGAAGAATTGGACATCACCCGTTTTGAGGCGGTGGATGCCTTCCTGAAAAACGGCAGTTTCGATGCGGTGATCAATTGCGCGGGATACACTGCAGTCGATAAAGCGGAAACCGATGAAGCCGGCGCTTTCAGGCTGAATGCGTATGCTGTGGGACACCTGGCACATTTGTCGTCCCTGCTGGATTTTTTCCTGGTCCATATCTCCACCGATTATGTGTTTGACGGACAAAAGAACATCCCTTACTCAGAGACCGATCAACCCTCTGCCCTTTCGGTGTATGCCCGGTCGAAAATGGAAGGCGAAAATGAAGTCCTGAAAAAAGCCCGCAGGGCCATGATCCTGAGAACATCCTGGCTGTACTCTGAATTCGGGAATAACTTCTTTAAAACCATATTAAATAAATGCAGAAACGGAGAAAAACTCAGGGTGGTGTTCGACCAGACAGGCACACCCACTTATGCCGGCGACCTGGCAGAGGCTTTATTGAAAATACTTCCCCGGGCGATGGAAATCAAAAAACCTGAAATATATCACTATTCCAACGAAGGGGTGGCGTCCTGGTACGACTTTGCCCGTTGCATCAGCATCTTTTCGGGATACCCGGCAGAAACAGAACCCATAAGAACCCACATGCTTCCAAACCGGGCAGTCCGGCCGGCCTACAGTGTGATGGATAAAAGCAAAATCAAATCCTGCTTCGGAATAACTATCCCTTTCTGGCAGGAAAGCCTTATCAAATTGCTCAACAGTGATAAAATTTAATACATTTGTAAGATATTCATAAAAGTAGATATAACATGAAAACACTTTTTTCTTTGATGATTGTTCTGGGGATTACATTCGCTGCGGCGGCCCAGAGCCTTAGCCTCTCTTACCTGAGCGGCAACATTCCCAACAATTCCTATGTTACGGTGGCAGGCCTCCCTTCGGATGACATGCTCGAGTCTTTTGTTTACGTTACCAACAACAGCAACGCAAGCCTGGATGTAAAGCTTAAAAAAATTGAAAACTATGTGACGCCCAACTCCGTGAATCTGTTTTGCTGGGGGCTTTGCTACCCGCCCAATATCTATGTTTCACCGGATCCCATTGTCATCGGGCCCGGCCAAACGAACACAATTGATTTCCACGGGCAATATTTTCCCACTGAAACGGTGGGAACGACCTCCGTCACCTACGTGTTTTTCGACGACAATAACCCTTCGGATACGGTATGTTTCAATGTTCTTTACAAAACCGACGGCGTGCCTGCGATCACCACAGTTGACCCTGACAGCGCACAGACAGGCGCCACCACATCATTCACCATCACAGGCGAAAACACCCACTTCGGCATGGGGTTCAATGTGAGTGTCAAGCTGACCAAAGGCGCTGAAGAAATCATGGCTTCTTCGGTCAATGTTTCGGGTAACACTACGGTTATTGCCGCGTTCAGTCTGCCTGCCGGAACCCCCACAGGGGCATGGGATCTGGCGGTTGAGAACATATTAGACGGCTGCCTGGTTGCAGAAGAGGCCGTTGCCGTTTACACTTTGTCAGGAACCGGAGAAATCACTGCAGGAAAAATTTCGGTGTACCCTAATCCGGCCACCGATTTCGTGTATATTGATCCGGGCAACACTTTTGAAGAAGATGCAACCCTCCGTTTGACCGGCATTTCGGGCACACAGGTTCTTTCCGCCAATCAGGGTGATGACGGCATCTTTGTTCTCAGGATAAAAGACCTTCCACGGGGAATATACTTTATTGCAGTGGAAGCAAACGGTTTCATGTACACTTCAAAACTGATCAAAGCGAACTGAAAAGATGGACAAAAGGATCATTGACAGGGCAAAAGAATGGCTTTCCGGCGCCTACGATGAGGAAACCCGGAAAGCGGTGAAGGAAATGATGGAAAACAATCCGCGTGAACTCACCGATGCTTTTTACAAAGACCTGGAATTCGGCACCGGAGGGCTGAGGGGCATCATGGGGGCAGGCACCAACCGGATGAACCGGTACACTGTGGCCATGGCCACACAGGGCCTTGCCAATTACCTGAAAAAGATGTTCCAGGGGCAGGATTTGATCAAAGTGGCCATCGCATTCGACTCCAGGAAAAACAATACTTTCTTTGCCCATACCACTGCCGGTGTGCTCTCTGCCAATGGCATCAAGGTGTATCTTTTTGACGACATACGGCCCACGCCCCTGCTTTCGTTTGCCATCAGGCGCCTCAAATGCCAGAGCGGCATTGTGATCACCGCCTCGCATAACCCTCCGGAATACAATGGTTACAAAGCCTACTGGGACGACGGCGCACAACTCATCGCTCCCCATGATGAAAATGTTGTGAATGAAGCGGCAAAGATTAAATCGTTCGCCGGGGTGAAAACCGAGCGCAATGATTCACTCATCGAGATCATCGGTGAAAAAGTGGACCTGGCATACATTGAAAAGGTGAAGAGCCTCAGCCTCAATCCCTCGCTCATACAAAAACATAAGGAGATAAAAATCGTTTACACTCCGCTTCATGGTACGGGAGCAAAGCTGATCCCTCAGGCGCTGAAGGCTTTTGGCTTTGAGAATATTTACAATGTGCCGGAGCAGGATGTACCGGACGGCAATTTCCCAACGGTCAGATCGCCCAATCCCGAAGAACCGGAAGCGCTCACAATGGCGATAAAAAAAGCTTATGACACAGGGGCAAACCTTGTGATGGCAACCGATCCGGATGGCGACAGGGTCGG
>JAFGME010000213.1 GCA_016927695.1 Bacteroidales bacterium | reverse complement strand
TCAAGTTTTTCACTATCTTTTTTAGGGGAAGTTATGAACAATTTTTGAAAATTTTGGATTTTTGATTCTTGATTATGGATATTAGTTTTTTGATGGATATATTTATTTATTGCCATGTTTCATTTCCTGCTCACAGATGTAGCTGTTGCCGTTGATTTTGAGGATGTAGTAGATTTTATTGTCGTACACCTGCTGGATCCGGTGTTTTGGAATATTGAGGGTTGTGATCTCTTCATACCCCTGAATTTCATTATTATCATCCATCTTAATTAACCACAGGTGCTCTTCAGGGTCTTCCACGAGATTATTTCTGACAAGGAAATACAAACGTACGGTTTTATCATCCTTTATCAGTTTAATTCCTTTGTATTCAGGATATGCCGTGCCATGTACAAAAGGTTTGCAGCCAACTTCGGAAAGATCTGTCTTTATTTCCCCGGTTTGCTGGAGATTTTGGTTAAAAATCACCATTTTTTCATTATACGTATCGAAAACAAGCAATGCCTGATTGTAGAGGCAAACATCGAGCGACGGAAATTGCGGCAGATAACTGTGGTTAGCCGAAGGTTGCGTAAGCATTACCTCATATATCATTTTTGAGCCTGATTCCATGTTCCAGAAATAAACTGCGGCATGAAATGATTTATCAGACCTCTTCAAAGAATTTCCCGATGCATGCTCAACCAGGATTTTTAGACCTTGAAAATCAATGATTTTAATGTAGTTAAGGTTTTGGGGCAGGAAGTTGTTCTCGTATGACACTTCGGTTTTCTTTTGCCATCTGTCGTTCATGCGTGTGAATTTGATGATATGAAAGTCGGTGTACGGGCCCCAATACACATTGTGGTTATCCCGGTAAAATCCGGGATTATAAATCTCACCTGTAAAATTGCCGAGTACTCCTTTCAACGAAAACGAATCCTTCAGAATCCTGTTTTTCGTTATAACAATTACAGAATCCATTAATGATGATAAAAACAGGTAATCATCGTAAATCAATATCTTGTTGAAATCCATATCACTTTTCAAGAAAGTATACTTGCCATGATTTGATTCCTCAATTCCGCTTGCAACGAAAGCATCTGCATAATGGACCTCATAAAGTACCGGGCTTTCCTCCTGCGCATTGATCTCATTGTGTACCAAATTCATTGTTACGAGAGCAAATAATGTATATATAAACAGGTTTATTCTATTTCTCATAACTTAGAACAAACAATAGCAAAACTTTGTATAATGGTTTATAATATAATTTCATAGATAATCATTCTGAAGTTCTTCTCCAGATCGGAATTTGAATCCGAGACGTGCAGAAATATTTTATTGGCTCTTACATCAGCAATAAAAACACCCTCTTTCATAAAATCAAGTTTCTGATCCATAACAACTTCATTCTTTTCAATGTTATAAATCCAAAGGCACATATTCTTATAATGTTTTTTCGTCTTGTCGTAGTCGGGATCGGCTTCTTTATAAAACACATATAAACAGCCGCTGTCATAAAAAAGAAGGTAAATGCTGTTGGCCTTGAAATAATAATAAGCCATTGAATTACTTTTTTCGGAGCTTTGCGGAATGATGTTATATGAAATATCAACATTCGCCGGTTGAAACGGGATCTTTTCAGTTGTTTTCCGTTGAGTATTGTAAGCTATAATTTCAGGCGAAAGAGGATAACCGCAATAAAGATTTCCGTTTCCGAAAGCGAGGCAGGGTTTTTCAAGGATATTATAGTTTTTGCCTCTGATATAGTTCGGTGGCGGACTCAGGTCAATCGTGTCAAAAGAAAAGGATTTTAAATCAAAAGTAAAAACAGTGCGTAGGTCAAGGTAATTTTTATCCGTCGGGCTTAATCCGGGTGAGGCTGAAAAAAAGAATAAATCCTTTTCCGGATCATACGCTTTTGTATAATTGTATGAATCAGGTGTGAAAGCAAGTCCGCCTGCTTCAAAAACATGGGCCGCCTCTATAGAACTTCCCGCTTTAACATCTATCAGAAATAAGGAGCAATACAAAAAACAATACAGCCGGTCCGGGGTAAAAGCCCCGAAAGTGTATATCCCCATGGGATGTTGTATCCTGTCAATATATTCGTTTATCTTGTTTACCCAAAGCAATCTGTTTTTCACAGAAGAACAGGACAGGATTGTTTCGCTTGTGTAATCAAAAAAAAGCATCGCCGAATCTGAATTGTAAATCAGCGATGGCGATGCGATTACTACAGTATCCAGAAAGAAAGTAAGAGTGTCACCAGATTTGAGGATCATCGTGTGACTTTTACCCTTATGGTTGTTGCATCCCAGGGTGATAGAGCCTAAAATGAAAGCGATAAAATAAATCCGTCTCATTGCATACTTGTTAATCGTTATAGTTCCATGGTTTTGTTACAGAGATTGAGCCACAATCACATGAGTTTTCATTTTGTACGCCACATTTGTAATCCATTCCGGGATTACCCTGTGGATTAGGATCGTAACGCCACCCACATTTTTGTGGACCCGGTTCGGTTGCATTTACCGATTCGAATAATGAAAATACCAGAGAAAAAAGAAAAACAAATAACAATGATAGTCCAAAAAAACTCTTTTTCATAACACAAAAATTTAAGTTAAACAAAAAGGACTTAAAACGGCAGCGAATATATATATCCTGTTAGTCAAGTTTTTGACCTTCTTTTCTAAGTAAAGTTATGAACAATTTTTCAGGATACAGGGAATAATTGATCAGTAAAGGCGGACAGATGATGTTCTTACCATATAAAAAAGCTGAGGATAAACAGATAAGGAAGGAAAATATTTCCGTGAAAATCAGTAGCATCCGCGTCATCAGTGTTCCATTCTTTCCACCTCCTGCCCGCAGAGGTAACCGTTGTTGTTGATCCTGTGTTTGTAAAACATCAAAATCAAAGTTAAATTTGTATCCCGATTTCGATATTAATTGTAACATTGTACTGAGGAACTTATTATCAGGGAGCATTTTGCAAAAAAGGCATTCATATTCAATTATTATTGTTTTCACAGCGCTGATAATGGCCGGACTTGCCTTTATTCCCAAGCTTTCTGTGCGCCTTAGCCCCTCCTCTTTCCTGCCTTCGGTGAGCATTGTCAGTTACTGGCAAAACGCCTCTCCCGTGGCAATGGAACAGGAAGTTACCTCCCGCCTTGAGGGCGCCCTCGGCCTGATCGAAGGGGTGGAAAGGATCAGTTCGGTAACCGGCAGGGGCAAATCCGACATCACCCTGGATATTGACAGGTTCACCGACATCGATATAGTGAGGCTTGAAGCAGCCTCGGCCATTCGCCTGCTTTATCCTTCATTGCCGGACGGGGTAACATACCCGCAGACCATTTTAAACAGGCCCGGTGAAGAAGAAGAAAAACCGTTGATCACTTTTTCCCTGAACGGGCCTTCGCTGCCCTGGCTTATCCAGAAATTTGCCTTGGACCATATTAAAAAGCCGTTGATACAGATCGACGGGGTTGGGAAAGCGGAGGTTTACGGCGCCGCCCCACTGGAGTGGCAGATAGTTTACAAGACTAATGCCCTCAGGGCTTTGGGCATCAGGCCTTCGGAAATAGCCACTGCGCTGGAAAACTATTTTGAAAAGCGGCAGGCCGGCTATGCATATATCAGGCAGGGCGACGGAAAGCTATTTGCCAGCCTGGAAACGGGACAGGACCCTTTGAAACCTGCGCTTTGGGGGAATATACCGGTAAAGAGGGCGGGAAGCAGGATCATCCGCCTTTCGGATATCGCCTCCGTATCCTTGCAGGAGCAGGAACCTTCTGCTTATTTCAGGATAAACGGGTTGAATACCGTGAACATTGTAGTTTACGCTGAAAAAGGGGCCAATAGCCTTGTTGTGGCAAAACGTGTAAAAAAAACAACCGGAAAGCTGGTTCAGGATTTGCCGGCAGGATATCAGCTCATGACCGAATACGACTCCACCGGGTACATCGCCGGTGAGCTGGAAAAAATATCAGGCAGGTCTTTCTTCACGGTAGCTATTTTACTGTTGTTTGTTTTGCTGGCCAGCCTGAGCTTTCGGTATCTTTTCGTGATCCTTCTGAGCCTTTTTACCAACATTTCCATTTGTTTCGCCCTCTACTATCTTTGCGGTATTGACATCCATCTGTATTCCCTGGCAGGTATTACCATCTCCTTAGGGTTGATCATCGACAATACCATCGTGATGGCCGACCATATCATCCACCAGGGAAACCGCCGCGTTTTCCTTGCATTGACGGCCTCCACCCTGACCACGGTCGCGGCCCTGGCTTTTATCCTCTTCCTTCCTGAAGAGATTAAACTGGATCTCATGGATTTTGCCATTATCATTATAATAAACCTTGCGGTATCTTTGGCAATAGCGCTCTTTTTCATCCCGTCGCTGCTGGTTTATGTAAATATCCGCAAAGGAAACACGGGGAAAAGATATCGCCGGTTGAGGATTGCTTCGCGACTATCCTCAATATACGGGAATCTTGTTGTTTTACTGCTTCGATACCGTAGGGCAGTTGTTGTCCTGGCCATCCTTGCTTTCGGGCTGCCCGTTTTCCTGCTGCCCTCGCATCTGCCTTCGGGGAAATGGTACGCGGATATATTCAACAAAACCCTGGGAAGCGAATGGTATAATGAAAATGCACGCCCCGTGGTGAACAAAGTCCTGGGTGGCAGTCTCAGGCTTTTTGTGTATTATGTTTACGAAGGCTCTTATTACACGAAACCGGAAAAGACGGCCCTGTACGTCTGGGCTTCCCTTCCAAAGGGGGCGTCCATTCAACAGATGGACGATGTTTTCAAAAATCTTGAGGCATACCTGGTGCATTTCAAAGAAATAGAAAAATTCATCACCCGTGTTTACAGCCCACAGAATGCCGGGATGACCATTTATTTCAGGAACCTCTACGAAGAGTCTTCATTCCCTTATATCCTTAAAAGCAGGCTGATAGCGAGGAGCCTTGACCTGGGCGGGGTGAACTGGAACATTTACGGGGTTGGGAAAGGTTTTTCAAATCAAACCGGCGGGAGTGAAATGGTGAACTACAAGGTAGCCATGTTCGGATACAACCATGACGAACTATTCAGGCAGGCGGAAAAACTCAGGGAAAAACTGCTGAAACACCCGAGAATACAGGAGGTAAACATTTCGGGATGGAAATACTGGTGGGAAAAGGAGAAAAGTTATGAGTATTTTCTTGAAACGGACAGAGAGCAGGCAATGGCCCGAAACCTGCCTCCCGAAACAATGGCTGAAGCTCTTCTTTCAACAAATGCAGCGGGTGGAATTACCGTTAACGTGAGCACGGGAAATGAAATATTGCAAGCCAGGATAATTCCCGAAGGAGAAAGTTCGATGGATGTCTGGAACACCTTTAACACACCTGTTGGGAACCAGGATTTAAAAATCGGATCTTTGACATCAATATCCAAAGGTATTGCAGCGCCAGCCATCTATAAAGAAGACCAGAATTATCTTCGCATCGTGGATTTCAATTACCTGGGAAACTTCAAATTCGGCGACAGGTTTCTGGATAATAAGCTGGAAGAGATGCAAACCATAATGCCATTGGGATATTATGCGAAAAAAGTCAACATGGGTTTTCACTCAGGTGAAGAAGCGCCATTGCAGTCGGGCCTGGTTGCCCTGCTTATGGCGATTATTTTCATTATCTGTGCAGTGTTGTTTGAATCCCTGAAACAGCCTTTAGCTATTATTCTCGTGATACCTCTCTCGTTTACGGGAATATTCCTGGCTTTTTACCTGACTGGTTTCAATTTCGACCAGGGGGGATATGCATCCTTTTTGCTATTGAGCGGCCTGACAGTGAATTCAGCCATTTACCTGGTCAACGAATTCAATAATGTGAAGATGAGTAAAGCCGGGAAAAGATTATCCCCTGTCGGATTATATATTAAATCATTTAACCATAAGGTTTTACCTGTCGTATTAACGGTAGTGTCAACAATTTTGGGCCTCGTGCCTTTCCTGGTAAACGGGCAGAACGAACCTTTCTGGTTTGCCCTGGCCCTGGGTTCTGTTGGCGGCCTGACTTTTTCCCTGGTCATCATCGTATTTGTCTTGCCGGTTTTCATTTTGCCCAAAAATACCGGCAATTCCGGGATTTTATAGAGAGATGATTAGAAAATCAGGCAAACGGGAAATTAAACAGAAGCATTGTTCCGGGATAAAGTGTCAATTACAATTTAACGACCTTTACAGTTTCTCTTTTCCCGTTGCCGGTCCTCATCTGAATGAAATAGATGCCGGGCTTCAGATCCCGGATAGAGATTACGGCCTCATTTTCATTAGATCGAAGGGATATTTTTTTTACCTGGCTGCCGATCCGGTCAAAAATAATTATCAGGTTGTTTTCCCGATTTCTTTTGCTTTTGTATCTTACGTGAACAACATCATGGCATGGGTTTGAAAAGACCTGAAAATCGCTGTGCATTTGTAATAGCTCCGGTGTTTTATCCCCGGTCAGGCCCCCGGAAGAAGTTTTGAGGACAACGCCCCGGTTTCCCGCGGCTATCCCGTTCATATCGTCGAAGAAATGCACAGCGGTCAGCCCCGAACTGCAGTTTGTTTCCATGACGTTCCAGGTCTCGCCACCGTCAGTCGATTTGAATCCGTTTGCAAATCCACCATCCCCAACGGCATAGCCAACGGAATCCGACGGGAAAAACACGGATTTAAACACCATGTGGCCGGAATAATTTATTAATGTCGCATACCATAAATTGCCACCGTCGGCCGATTTGAATATGGCATTTTCTGCAGCCAGGAAAAAGGTATCCTGGTCCAGGAAAAACAGGTCATGTATATCATTATTTCCGAAAGAAGCAACCGAATCCCAGCTCAGGCCGGCATCGTGGCTTACAAATAAACTTGCATCTCCGCAAAGAAATACAGTGTTTTCGTCACTGTATTCCAGATCGTAAAGGTTGAATGCAAAAGGAATATAAATCTCCTGCCAGGAAAGGCCTCCGTCTTCGGTTTTGGCAAGGATACCTTCCCCGCAGATCAACCCGTATTCTTCGTCATAGAATCTGCATATCAAAGGTTCAATATCGACAGGAACGGAAGAGATTTCCGTCCATCCGTTACCCCCGTTTTCGGTTTTGTAAATAAAAAGGTCGATAAAATGCTCTGCAAAATAGCCTGTAGTGGCATTGATGAAATCAAAAGAACAGTATCCGGAGGAAGAAAATATCTTATTCCAGTTGTTTCCCCCGTCGGCCGATTTCATGAGGTCATAGCCGGTGACTCCTCCAGTTTCGTCGACGGAGAGGGCATATATACTGCCTTGGTCTACTGCTTCGAACCGGAATATGTCGCCGTTAAAATCCCTGGAAGAAATGAAATCCCACGATGCTCCCATGTCTTCGGAGAGCAGGATCATGCCCATATTCCCTGCCACTAACGCGGCATCCTGTCCGAAGCAGCAAACCGTTCTGGCCGGGCACCATGAGCAGCCTACCATCGGTGATTCGTTCCATGTCTCACCACCATCGGTCGTAAAATAATTTATACACCCGTACATGATGGTATTGAAACTGGCTATCCCGCGGTTTTCGTCGTAAAAGTCAATGGCCTCGGGCCAGTACCATCCGTTGTTGTCAGAGAAGACCTCATACCATGAATTTCCTGAATCAACTGTTTTATATATATAACCCTTATCTGATCCTGCTGAATACTTAACTCCGATTGCAAGAGCTGTGGATGGTGCGGTGAAGAAAACATTTTTGATGGTCAGGCCCTGAAGAGGAGGCAGGAGACTTTCCGTTGTCCATGTCTGGCCTCCGTCAGTCGTTTTCAGGTATTCTGTTCCACCGGAAAAAATATAACCTTTGGCTGCATCTGAGAAAGCGAGCACATTCAGGTCAAAACTTACCCCGCTCGCTATTGTATCCCACGATTCGCCCGTGTTGTCCGTCTTCAGTATCAGTCCGTCGGATGCAATGGCAAAACCGGTGGAAGCGCTGATAAAATCAATGTCGTTGATGTATTGCCAGTTATAAATGGTTTCGCCGCTGTAGACCTTATGCCAGTTGGTCCCTCCATCAACTGTTTTCAGTATTGTTTGCCAGCCTCCGGTGATGAATCCAGTGCTTTCGTTGATGAAATAAGCTTTCCTGCATGGGTAGTTGTTAGGTTCCCCGGCCGGATTATAGGAGAGTTCCCAGTCTAGGTCATTGAAATTTGCTTTCATTACAAGGGAGCCACCCCCCACGGCAATGAGTTTGTTTGTTCCTGGTATGATAATAATATCATTGATGGTGTTTTCCTGTGGAAGGGGAGTTGCTCTTTCCCAGCCGGCCTGCTGTCCTTGTGCCAGAATCAGGCCTGTAAAAGCAGATAAAAGCAAAATCAAACAATGATAGCGGATCATGATTTCATATTTTGATTCATTATTCAAATATACGATTATAACCGGATATGTTCAGGAAGAAAGAAAGACCAATTCTATTTGTATTATCTTTGTGTTAATCAAACAGGCTTTTCTTCAAAGATATTTTCCGCTACGCGGCAAAATTTAAAATTATACAGATTGATGAGGAGTGAAGGGCCTTGTTGATTTTTTCGCTCCGTTAAGTTAAATCAAAGTCTTCACCAACCCAAAGGTATCCCTCGCGATCATAAGTTCTTCGTCGGTGGGTATTACTACGATTTTCAATTTGGAGTCAGGAGTGCTGATCACGGCTTCCTTCCCTCTCAATCCGCGGTTGATGCTTTCATCCGGTTCAGCCCCCAGGTATGTCAGCCCTTCGCAAACCTCCCTGCGTGTGAGGTCGGCATTTTCGCCTATTCCGCCGGTAAAGACTATGATGTCAACACCATTGAGGGCGGCTGTGTAGGCTCCAATGTATTTCCTTACCCTGTAATGAAACATATCGAGAGCCAGTTGTGCCCGTTCATTGCCTTCTGCTGCAGCATCTTCGATTTCGCGCATATCGGGAGAGATTCCTGAAATGCCCAGCACCCCGCTTTTTTTGTTCAGCAGGTTGCTTGTCTGTTCAATGGACAGGCCCTCCTTGTTGGCGATGAACAGAAGCGCTCCTGTGTCAAGGTCGCCGCAGCGCGTGCCCATTATGAGGCCTTCGTTGGGGGTCAGCCCCATGGAGGTGTCAATAGACCTGCCGTCCTTAATGGCAGCAATTGAACTTCCGTTTCCGAGGTGGCATGTGATGATCTTTGAGTTATTAATGTCAACACCCAGCAATTCACATGCCCTTGCTGCCACATAACGGTGGCTGGTGCCATGGAAGCCGTACCTTCTGATGCGGTATTTTTCGTACAATTCATATGGTATCCCATAAAGGAATGAGTATTTTGGCATGGTCTGATGGAAGGCGGTGTCGAACACTCCGACCTGCGGTATATCTGGAAGGAAATTGTTGATAGAATAAATTCCTTCCAGATTTGGAGGATTATGCAGGGGGGCCAGCTCAATATTTTTTACCATGGCGGCAATCATTTCATCATCGATCAGTACGCTTCCGGTGAAGTCCTCCCCTCCATGCACCACCCTGTGGCCAACTGCATCAATCTCATGGATATCACGGATGCAACCGTAATCATCGCTGAGCAAAAGTTTAAATATCCGCCCTATCCCTGTCTGGTGGTCGGGAACAGCCTCGTTCAGTTCCGTTTTCCGCTTACCGTTCAGCAAATGTTTTATCCTGCCGTCTTCCAGACCTATCTTTTCAGCGAGGCCCTGCGCAAGGACAGTTCCCCCGGGCATTTCAAACATTTTGTACTTGATGGATGAGCTCCCGCAATTCAATACCAGTATTTTCATATCCTCTGTTTTTAAACCGGCAAATTTTGTATTATTTTTCGTCAGACCCATACTTTAATCCTTTTTTTTTATTCAAATCATTAAAACTATTCATACTTTTCAGTAGCCGGCGGCCAAAGCGCAACTTATTTAGACTATTGATAAATAAGGTTTTTGTATTTTTTAAGTAAAAAAAATACTTATAACTTTGCGCCCGTTAAATGCAAGCTGTTAATAAATTAACAATTAAATTAAGAAACACAGATTTATGAAAAAATTTATCCTTTTTAGCCTCGCCATTCTTCCTTTTTTTGGGATGACCCAGGAAGAAAAGAAATTCGGGATCACCTTTGACGGATTTGTAAAAACAGATGTATTATGGGATTCACGTCAAACCGTAAACATCAGGGAAGGCCATTTCCTGTTGTATCCCGCTGCCGAAATGCTTGATATGGAAAAAAAAGACATCAATGCAGCTTCGAGTTTCAACATGCTTTCGATTCAGACCCGTCTGAAAGGCAACATCACAGGCCCCGATGCAATGGGAGCCAAAACCTCCGGTATGATTGAAGGAGAATTCTTCGGGACTTCCAACGGCGATGTCAACGGCTTCCGTCTCAGGCATGCCATCATCAAATTAGACTGGGAAAAAACACAACTTATGGTGGGCCAGTTCTGGCACCCTTTGTTTAATACGAATTGTTTCCCGGGAACGGTTTCCTTTAATACAGGAGCCCCTTTCCAGCCCTTCACGAGGAACCCGCAGATCAGGGTCACGCAAAAAATGGGAAATTTCAGTATGGCGCTCACTGCCCTGACTCAAAGGGATTTCATCAGCAACGGCCCTGCCGGAGCGAGTTCAGACTACCTGAGAAATGCAGGTGTACCTGCCATGAACCTCATGCTGCAATATAAAGCAAAAAATGAAGAAAAAGGAAACGAATTCCTGATCAGCGCAGCAGGAAATTATAAAACCCTGCAGCCCCAGCTAAGCACAGCAAAAAAGTATAAAACCGATGCAAAGGCAAGCAGCTTTGGAGTGGGCGCTAACATTAAATACGCCTGCAAAAATATCACTGTAAAACTGGGCGAATATTTCGGCCAGGACTCACACGACCTCACCATGTTAGGCGGATATGCCGTGAAGGATGTTACGGATACCCTCAGGGGAATAACAGAGTACACTCCGATTTCCACACAGTCACTTTGGGCTGAAATTCACTCAAATGGGAAAAAATGGCAATTCGGAGTGTTCGGGGGATATACACAGAACTTAGGAGCTGATGATGAAATAAAAGGTGCAGTGTACTCCAGGGGAGCCAATATCGATTATATCTACAGGGTATCACCCAGGGTAGTGTTCAATGCAGGCAAATTCAGGATCGCACCGGAAATTGAATATACCGTTGCCGGTTATGCCACCAAAGATGAGACCACCGGAAAAGTCAACATTGATGAAAAAGGTAAAGTTACCGAGGCTGAAGAAGTGGCTAATATCAGATTTCTGATCGGCGCTTACTTCTTCTTTTAATCCATAGATTTTGAATTATTTACTAATTGTTTAATATAAATCGTATAGCTATGACAAACAAAATCACAAGTTTCGTTGAATATCTTCAAAAATACCAGGAAAGCGTTGCCAATCCTGAAGGTTTTTGGGGAAATATCGCCGAAAGCCACTACTGGCATAAAAAGTGGGACAAGGTATTGGACTGGTATTTCGAAGGAAAAGATGCTCCCCACGTTAAATGGTTCGTTAATGGTAAGCTCAATATAACAGAAAATATTTTCGAAAGGAATATTTTCCAGCGCAAGGATCAGGTAGCTCTCATATGGGAACCCAATGACCCAAAGGAAAAGGAAGTGAAACTCACTTACGGCGAGCTTTTCGACAAAGTGAAACAGTTTGCCAATGCTTTGATAAAACTGGGCATCAAAAAAGGCGACAGGGTGGCCATCTACCTGCCTATGGTGCCTGAACTACCCATAGCCATGCTGGCCTGTGCGCGAATTGGCGCCATCCACTCCATCGTATTCGCCGGATTTTCAGCCAACTCATTGTCCGACAGGATCATTGATGCCGAAGCCAATCTGGTGATCACCAGCGACGGGGCATACCGCGGCACCAAGAGCATTTGCCTCAAATCGATTGTTGATGAAGCGCTACAGACCTGCCCTTCCGTAAAGAATACCATAGTGCTGAAACGTACAGGTGAAACCATTAACTTCGAAGCCGGACGCGACATCTGGTGGCATGATTTCATCAAAGGCATCGGCGCCGACAACAAGGCCGAAGTGATGGATTCGGAAGACACCCTGTTTATCCTTTACACCTCCGGATCCACCGGCAAACCGAAAGGTGTTCTCCATACCACCGCCGGTTATATGCTTTTCGCCGAATACACATTTAAAAATGTATTCCAGTACAACGATGGCGACATTTACTGGTGTACCGCCGACATCGGCTGGGTGACAGGCCACACTTACATTGTTTACGGACCGCTGCTTGCAGGCGCCACCACCGTGATGTTTGAAGGTGTTCCCACATGGCCGGATGCAGGCAGGTTCTGGGAAGTGGTTGACAAATACAAAGTAAATCAGTTCTACACAGCCCCGACAGCCATCCGCGCATTGGTTGCCCAGGGGAATGAGTGGGTTACCAAACACAATCTGGATTCACTCAGGGTACTGGGAACTGTTGGAGAACCCATCAACGAGGAAGCCTGGAGATGGTATCATGATGTGGTTGGCAAAGGACGCTGCCCGATCGTGGACACCTGGTGGCAAACCGAAACAGGGGGTATATTGATCACCCCGCTGGCCGGCATCACCCCTACCAAGCCCTCATTTGCAACCCTGCCTCTTCCGGGCATTCAGCCGGTTCTGGTAGATAGTGAAGGAAAAGAACTAAAAGGCAACTCGGTGGAAGGGAACCTCTGTATCAAATTCCCGTGGCCTGGTATGCTCAGGACTACCTACGGCGACCATCCGAGGTGCTACCAGACCTACTTCTCTTCTTACAAAGGCTTGTATTTCACCGGCGACGGCGCCAAGCGCGATGAAGAAGGATACTACCGCATTATGGGCCGCGTGGATGATGTTATCAATGTATCGGGCCACAGGATCGGAACCGCCGAAGTGGAAGACGCCATCAACCAGCATCCCAAAGTGAACGAATCTGCAGTGGTAGGCTATCCCCACCCCATTAAAGGACAGGGAATCTATGCCTATGTAACCTGTGAAGAACTCTCCGACAATGAAATGCAAACCATTGAGAAAGAGATCAGGGACACTGTGAACAAGGTCATCGGCGCCATCGCAAAGCCCGATGTTATCCAGATCGTAAGCGGTCTGCCCAAAACACGTTCAGGAAAGATCATGCGCCGCATCCTCCGCAAAATCGGGGAAGGCGATGCCACCAACCTGGGCGACACATCCACACTGCTTGACCCGGGCGTAGTCGAAGAGATCATCGCCGGCGCCAAGGTGGAAGTGAAAAGGTAAGTTGGTAACTCAAACCCATGAGGCATTCTGATTTGTAACAAATCAGGGTGCCTCTGGTAATTTCATGAGAATTCAGAATATAGAATTCAGTATTCAGATTTAAATCACCAGTATGGGAGAAACCAAATCATTCGAAGATCTTGATGTTTGGAAGAAATCTCATGCTTTGGTGTTGGAAGTTTACAAAGAGATTCGCTTTTATAATATTTCCCGGGCTTCACTCGAGGAATTGAAATCCTTTGTGTATTTGTCCGGAGATCTCAACTACTGAATTCCGTCTGCTAAATTCTGATTACTGACTGCTTAAAAGAAACACTTATCACACAAATAAAAAACAGAATGGAAAATCAAAAAGTAATGAACAGGGGATTGGTTGTTTTAGGCGCTATCCTCATTCAACTGGCATTGGGCGCCATTTACGCCTGGTCGGTGTTTACCAAACCTCTGGTGGATGCCGGCTGGTCAAAGGAAGACACTCAGTGGGTCTTTGCCATTGGGCTGGCATCATTTGCCGTATTTATGGTTTTTGCAGGGAAAAAGCTTACAAGCTGGGGCCCGCAGAAACTTGCCTGGCTGGGTGGCATTTTGCTTGGATTGGGGTATTTGCTGACCGGTGTAACAGGCGGAACCAGTTTCTGGAGTTTGTTGTTGCTCATCGGCCTTATGGGAGGCGCCGGTATCGGATTTGCCTATGTGGTTCCCATCGCCGTCGGTATGCGGTGGTTTCCCGACAAGAAAGGGATGATCACAGGCCTGGCAGTGGCAGGTTTTGGGTTTGGCGCCCTCCTTTGGGTCAAACTGGCCGACTCCTGGGGCCATCTTATTGCCAACATGGGGCTTTCAAGCGTTTTTATCATATACGGTATTGCTTTTGCTATTATGGTAATCATTGGCGGTTTGTGGATGAAGTTCCCCCCCGCAGGGTGGAAACCTGCCGGGTTTGAAGAAAAAAAGGTTACTGCAAAAACTGTTGCTGCAAATGACAAGGAATTCACCAGCAGCGAGATGCTCAGCAAGGTTCAGTTTTACCTCATATTCCTCACTTTTGTTTTCAGCGCCGGGGCAGGACTGATGTCGATCGGACTGATGAAGCTTTATCCAATGGAAGCCCTTACCAACGCAGGTATTCCCGAAGAACAGGCCAGCGCCATTGCAGGAACGGCCATGGCTGTTTTCTTCAGCCTTGCCAACGGTTTGGGTCGCATCCTGTGGGGTATGCTGAGCGACAAGCTTGGAAGAAAGACTTCCATCATCGCAATGACTGCTATACAAGGGGTTGTCGTGATACTGTTTACCTTCATGGCAGGCAACGAGATCCTCCTTTACTTAGGAGCCACACTCATTGGATTCAACTTCGGGGGCAACTTTGCTTTATTCCCGACCATCACTGCAGACACTTTCGGTGCAAAGAATGTTGGGCAGAATTATCCCTTCGTTTTCCTGGCTTACGGAGTAGGTGGAATTTTAGGTCCGATCCTCGGCGGCAGATTGGGTGACCTGGGCAATTTCCCGCTTGCATTCACCCTTTCCGGCATTGCCGTACTTATTGGTACGGTACTCACCATCATGGTGAAACCGGCAAAAAAATAATAAATAAGGATTTCATTGTCCCGATGCTGCCCAAGGCAATTCAGTTTTGTGGCAGCATTTTTTTGTGGAATAGCTTAATAATCCATGGTGCAGGATTTATCACAATAACAAAAAACGGCCTTTTCTGCTTTGTAAAATATCATTTTTAGGATACGGCTCTTTCCGTTTTCACCTTCACCTCAATGTCATCTCTCAGATGTCGTTTTACGGCGCAAAGGGCAGCCGAATGAATCAGTGCAGCCTCATATTTCTCCGGAAAGTCAACCGGGATGTGAATGGTGATCTCTATCCTGCCGATGATCTTTTTCACAGGGTCATAAATGCTTCTCTGGGAAAGGCTGATATTTTCAACCGGGATTTTCCTGCTGTCGCAAAATCCTTTCACATAAATGCCGGCACAGGTGCCCAATGAAGCTAAGAACAGGGAAAACGGAGCGGGATAGTCCCCGTCGCCACCGCTTTTCACGGGTTGGTCGGTCTTTATGGTATATCCTTCAAAATCGGCAAAAACCTTCAGTTTGTCTTCAAAATATATTTTCATTTCCAGATGTTTTCCATCTAAACATCTGAAAGGCGTTTCTGTTTAAAAAACCTTGAGATTATTTCGGCACAATCCTGCTCAAGGGCGCCCCCGTCAACTGTTGTTCCCGGATGTAAAACCTGACCTTTGACCAGGCTGTAACCTCTTTTTGGATCGCGTGCGCCAAATACAATCCTGCCGATCCTGCTCCAGAAACAGGCGCCGGCGCACATCAGGCAGGGTTCAAGGGTGACGTAGAGTGTACACTCCTCCAGGAATTTAGCGCCCATAAACGCAGATGCAGCAGTGATTGCCTGCATTTCAGCATGGGCAGTGGCATCGCTGAGCCTCTCCGAAAGGTTATGCGCCCGGGCAATGATCCTGTTGTCGAAAACGATCACGGCGCCCACAGGCACTTCATCGGCATCAAAAGCTTTAAAGGCCTCCTTCAACGCTTCCCTCATGAAATGCCCGTCAGAAAAAACCGAAAATATCATAGATCAATTTTGACCCAAAAATACTGATGTTGCCTGTGAAATCCTATTCTTGTGGTGAGCGTTTTATAAAAGTTGAATTATAAAATGCCGGTGATCTCTTTCATGGAGGCTATCTCGAATGTGATCTCTTCCTTATGTTTGATGCGATCGGAATTGAAAAACATCTGGTCCATCCCTGCACTTTTTGCGCCGAGTATATCCACTTCAATATCATCGCCGATCATCAGGCTTTCTTCCGGTTCTGCCCCTGCTTTTCCAAGGGCATATTTAAAAATCCCGGGAAAGGGTTTCTTGACTCCTGCCTCTTCAGAAGTGGTGATGGTGCTGAAGTATTTTCCAAGGTCGTTGGCCCTGATCTTGTCCGCCTGCACTTCTTCAAAGCCGTTGGTGATGATGTGAAGGGTGTATTTTTCTTTCAGGTATCCAAGGACTTCCCTTGAGTGGGGAAAAAGAAAAGGTTTCAGAGGGCTTTCCTTGAGATATCCGGAAGCAAGCTCTGCTGCCAGGGTGCGGTCTTCCACCCCAAATTCCAATAGCGTCAGGTAAAAGCGCTGTACATTGAGGAATTCCTTTTCCATCTTACCCTTTTTGTATAACTCCCACAAATATGCATTGATCTCTTTGTAGGTGTCATAAAATGTATCCAAAGAGGGGATGCCTCTGGAATAAAGGTCATACCTGGCATATAATTCCATGAAAGTATGATAGGAACTCTTATCGAAATCGTAGATGGTCCGGTCGAGATCAAAAAAAATATGACTGTATTTTTTTGTGTTTTTCTGGTGTTGCTGCATGGGGCAAAGTTATTATAATCCCACCGGAATTACAGAGCCCCTTCAGAATTATTTTTAAGGGATATTTACAAAATACTTACTACATCAGTTCACCGGATTTCAGGCAACTGAAACTGCAGCAACCGGCTGTCGCCGTCAGTGACAATAAATATTCGCTTTGCAACAATATCCACAATCAGTCCTTCAGCGTCATTTACCCCTGTTTCCCACATTTTTTCAGGTGCTCCTGAAAGGTCGCAGAGGATGAGGCTTTTTGATTCGTCACTGAGTATCCATAGTTTAGCGGTACCCGGTTCATAATACACGGCAGAATAATCTTTGGCAAAAGAAAGATCGTTACTGTCAAGGATGCTCCCATCCGGAGTGGTTTTGTACAGACGACCGGGGAACTTCTCGCTCACTATGTAAAGATGACCGCCAGGGGCGTTACAGGTTATCCCCTCAAGTCCGTGTTTTGTGATTTGATTTCCCACAGCGATCTTAAAACGGGATAGTTCATTTCCTGTGGTATCAATAACAACCACCTCATTGCTGTTCTCCTCCACGATAAAGATGCGATGATTTAAAGAATCCCAGGCAAGATCTTCGGGATTTTCACCTTCATAGGATAACGAATCCAGGACAATTCCATCCGTTGAGATAATGTACACCCGGCCAAGAGAATCGCTGACGGTCAAAAGCCTTTCTTCTCCGCTGAAAAATGACAACCCGGAAGTTTCAGGGATGGACAGGGTGTGATTTGCCAGGCATATCAGCCGGTTGTCAGCCGGCGTATCTTCCTTTCTGCAATTTGTGAAAGACAAAAACAGTAAGAAAAAAATCCATATATTTCTGACAAAATATTTCATTCTGAAAAGTAAGCATTATATAAACACAAATTCAGATCAAATGGTTGCTCAAAAATTTTTTTGTTAAAAAACTTGACAAAGCCATTTCAAATGTTGTATTATTGCAATATCATTTTGATATCATTTTAAATTTAATTTTTTATTGTCATGAAAGAAGAAAAAGATTTTCACGGTTCATCAGGTTATCTCGCTTTGTTCATCATCCTGATCATGATCATCGTACCGGTTTTAGCCATGGTATTGTACCAGATGTTTGTCTGGCCGGCCATTGTTATTGCTGTGGGGCTTTTCTGTACAGCGGGGTTTGTGATTGTAAACCCGAACGAATCCTCGGTGCTGGTTCTTTTTGGCGCTTACAAGGGCACTATTAAAAAGAACGGTTTCTGGTGGGTGAACCCATTTTTCAACAGAAAGAAAATATCCCTCAGGGCAAGGAACCTGGATTCCGAACCCATCAAGGTCAATGATAAAATCGGCAATCCGGTTATGATTGGTGTAGTTTTGGTGTGGAAAGTGGAGAACACCTTTAAAGCCGCTTTTGAAGTGGATGACTATGAGCATTTTGTTAACATTCAGAGTGAGGCGGCGGTCAGGAAACTGGCCGGGGAGTATCCTTACGACAATCTTGAGGATGAGGATGCAAAGATCACTTTACGGGGAGGGGCCGATGAGGTCAATCAGATGCTGGAGGATGAGATCATGGACAGGCTTGCGATTGCCGGCATCCGGGTGATTGAGGCCAGGATCAACTATCTGGCTTACGCACAGGAGATTGCAAGCGCTATGCTGAAAAGGCAGCAGGCTACCGCCATCGTGGCTGCACGCACTAAGATTGTGGAGGGAGCGGTAGGTATGGTTGAAATGGCTCTTGATGAACTGGCAAAGAAAGGCGTAATGGATATGGACGAGGAGAAAAAGGCCAGCATGGTCAGCAACCTGATGGTAGTGCTGTGTTCCGACAAGGATGTAACACCTGTAATCAATACAGGTTCATTGTATTAGAAATGATAAAAGTACTGTTCAAGGAAGAGCAAGGGTTCATGAAGCCAAAGATATGGCTCATCCTGGCGCCGGTATGGGGTTCGGTAATGATCCTGTTACTTATCGGACTTTACAGGCAATTGTACTTAGGGGAACCATGGGGGGATGATCCTATGCCGGATTCAGGCCTTATAACCCTGTTTTTCGTTGTTGTTTTGGCGATGGCTGTAAGCATTTTTCTGATGGCAAAGTCAAGGCTGATTGTGGAAATCAGGGATAACGGCTTATGGTACAGGTACCCTCCGTTCCTAAGCAGGTTCAGGCAGATCAGCAGGGAAGCCATCGAAAGGTACGAAGTGAGGCAATACAGTGCAATCAGGGAATATGGGGGTTATGGCATCCGGAAGCGCAGACTTAACCTCCGCAACAGGGGGGACGCATACATTACCGGCGGCAACACGGGCCTTCAACTTTACCTTGTAGATGGGAAAAAAGTCCTTTTCAGCACACAAAGGAAAGAGGCGATCTTGTATGCAATGGAAAAAATGATGACAAAGGAGCAGTGATGGCAAAGAAAAAACCGTTTGTTTTACGGCTGGATGAAACCATGCTGCAGGCTGTTGAGAAATGGGCTGCCGACGAGTTTCGCAGCACAAACGGACAATTGGAATGGATCATAAGTCAGGCGTTGAAAACCACCGGAAGATATAAGTCTGCAGGAGCCAAAAAAAATCAGGATCCTTAAACAGATATTTATGTAATTTTGCCCCCGGAGAGATGGCAGAGCGGTCGAATGCGGCAGACTCGAAATCTGTTGTCCGCCGGTTGGCGGACCGGGGGTTCGAATCCCTCTCTCTCCGCCTTCGCCCGCCGAAGTCCCCCGAACCCGCGAGGGAGGACGTAGGCGGGCAGCATGCTAACGTAAAACCGATCATTCGATGCTGGCAAAGGCTACGACGGACACGTCCGCAGTTA
>JAFGME010000212.1 GCA_016927695.1 Bacteroidales bacterium | reverse complement strand
GGATAAATACATGCAACTTCACTGAACATATATGCAATATGGGAGGTTGCATAGTTTCCTTCACAAGTGATGAATTTCTTTTCTTTAGCCATATCTGTAAAGTTTTCTTTGTTATCTTTCAAAGGAACTATTGTAAGCGGTGGCGAAATTAGTAAAATAAAATTTCGGCGATATGAAATCCTCTTATTTAGAAAAGTTTTAGATAATGTAAAGGCTACTGCACCGAAGATTTTTTTTATACATTTGTCCGGCACAATAAAACAATAATTTTTGAATCGTAAAAGAAATAAAATCAACTCTTTATGGCTGATCTGAGAACAAAATACATGGGCATTGAGCTGAAAAACCCCGTGATTGTGGGCGCCTGCAACCTGGTTACCCAAATTGCCAACCTCAAAAAAATGGAAGAAGCCGGAGCGGCTGCCATTGTGTACAAGTCACTTTTCGAAGAACAGATACAACTTGAAAACCTTCAGCTTCATGAAGATATGGCGGAATATGAAGAGCGGCATGCCGAGATGGTTTCCCTGTTTCCCGATGTGGAACACGCCGGACCGGAAGAATATCTTATGAACCTCAAAAAAGCGGTTGAAAGCGTCAGCATCCCGGTTTTCGGGAGCCTGAACGCCGTAGAATATGAATCATGGCCTGAATATGCTGCCAAAGTGGAAGCCACCGGAGTGGCCGGGATTGAACTGAACCTGTATCATGTACCCGAAGATTTTGAGATCAGCGGAAAATCTATCATCAGTGAGCAGTTAGATATCTTGGAATCGGTGAAAAAAGCCGTGAAAGTGCCGGTTGCGGTAAAACTCAGTCCTTACTACACCAATGTTCTTCAGGTGATCCGTGAAATGGACAGAAAAGGCGCCGATGCTTTCGTGATTTTCAACAGGCTCTTCCAGCCCGAAATCGACATCGACCTTGAAACCCACCATTTTCCCTATAACCTCAGCCAGCAGGAAGATAACCGTTTCCCCCTGCGGATCACTGGGCTTTTATATGGCAACGTCAAAGCCAGCATCTGCAGCAGCAGAGGCATTTTTACCGGCGAAGACGCCATTGCCATGATCCTTGCCGGAGCCGATTGCGTGCAGGTGGTAAGCACACTCTACAAAAATAAAATTGATCAAATCTCCAGCATACTCAAAGACATTCATCTTTGGATGGATTCAAAGAATTACAATACCCTGAATGATTACAAAGGAAAATTGTCGCAAAAAAAATACAACGACCCCTTCGCATACAAAAGGGCCCAGTATATCGACATCCTGATGAAGTCAGAGGAGATTTTCAAAAAATACCCGATGAGATAATCTCTCACCGGCATTTACAACGGATACATTCCCGCTTTTTATTTATTTTATTTCACGGCTTTGTTCAATGAAACTTCTCTGCCCGGGGAGAGATTCCGTGTGCATTATGGTACAAAATCATTGAAAAACATTTTTTTATATTAAAAAAAAGAATACTTTTGCCCCCCCGAATATAATCAGTGTTAACCCATTCCTGATTTCCGGCGTGGCTTAATTCGGGAAGCGCCCGGAGATAAGGAATACAAAGAATTTTTATGTCAGAAGAAATAAAAGACAAAAACCCCGACGCCAACCCTGAAGAAATCACGGAAACCAGGTCAGAAGGTCAGGAAGAACAATTTGTGGTTGAAGAAACCACCCCTCCCGCAGAAACTGAAACAGAAGAAGCAGCGCCGGTTGAAGAAGCCACCCCTCTTGCAGAAGCCGATTCAGAAGAAGCAACACCTGTTGAAGAAGCCACCCCTCCTGCAGAAGCTGATTCAGAAGAAGCAACACCTGTTGAAGAAGCCCCCGCAGAAGACGTACCGGAAACGGAACAGGAGCCGGCTGCAGAACAGGAAGAAGTTTCTCAGTCAACAGAGGAAGAATCTGTTGACACCGGAATGGAAAAACCCGGGCCCGTTGCCGGAGAAGAGACCAAACCCAGGCCTGTAATCAGAGACAGTAGCGTGCCTCCGCCATTTGATTGGGGTACGGCAGGCAAAAAACAGGAAATGTACACCCGGGATGAAAAAATGAAGCTGGAAGAACTTTATGACAACACCCTGAAATCCATTGCGGAGCATGAAGTGATCGATGGAACGGTAGTATCGAAGAATGCCCGTGAAATTGTGGTCAACATCGGCTTTAAGTCAGACGGTGTAATCCCTGCCAATGAACTCCGCTATAACCCTGACCTCACGATAGGCGATAAAATTGAGGTGTATGTGGAAAACCAGGAGGACATTTCCGGCCAGCTCGTGCTTTCGCATAAAAAAGCAAGGGTGCTCCGGTCGTGGGAAAGGGTGAATGAAGTATACGAAAAGGACGAGATCATCACCGGACATGTGAAATGCAGAACCAAAGGCGGCCTGATCGTGGAAGTGTTTGGAATCGAAGCCTTCCTGCCCGGTTCACAGATTGATGTCAAACCCATCCGTGATTACGATGTTTTTGTGGGCAAAAACATGGAGTTTAAGGTGGTGAAGATCAACCAGGAATATAAAAACGTGGTTGTTTCCCATAAAGCGCTCATTGAAGACGAACTGGAAGCCCAGAAAGCGGAGATCATGACCAAACTTGAAAAAGGCCAGGTACTTGAGGGCACTGTTAAAAACATCACTTCGTACGGTGTTTTTGTTGACCTCGGTGGAGTGGACGGGCTGATTCACATTACCGACCTTTCGTGGGGCAGGATCAACCATCCTGAAGAGGTGGTTGAACTTGACCAGAAAATCAAGGTGGTAATCCTTGATTTCGACGACAGCAAGAAGAGGATTGCTTTAGGTTTGAAACAGCTTACACCGCATCCGTGGGATTCGCTGGATACCAATATGAAAGTGGGCGACAAGGTGAAAGGTAAAGTGGTGGTGATTGCCGATTACGGTGCATTCATCGAAATTGCCCCCGGCGTCGAAGGCCTTATCCATGTTTCGGAAATGTCGTGGTCGCAGCACCTCCGCACAGCACAGGATTTCCTCAACGTAGGCGACGAGGTGGAAGGCGTGATCCTCACCCTCGACCGCGAGGAAAGAAAAATGTCGCTGGGCATCAAGCAACTCATTCCCGATCCGTGGATCAACATCAAGGACAGGTACCCGGTCAATTCAAAACATTCGGCCATCGTAAGGAATTTCACCAACTTTGGTATTTTCGTGGAACTTGAAGAAGGCGTTGACGGACTGATCCATATTTCTGACCTTTCCTGGTCGAAAAAAATAAAACATCCTGCCGAATTTACAAAGATCGGTGAACAGATTGATGTGGTTGTTCTGGATGTGGACGAAGAAAACAGAAGACTCAGTTTGGGACACAAGCAGTTGGAAGAAAACCCGTGGGATGTATTCGAAAGTGTTTTCACCCTGGGCTCAACCCACATGGGAACCATTATCAATGTGACCGACAAAGGCGCTATCGTTGCACTCCCTTACGGAGTGGAAGGATTTGCCCCCAACAGGCACATGATCAAAGAAGATAATTCCCATGTAAAACCGGATGAAAATGTAGAATTCAGGGTCATTGAGTTTTCGAAAGAGAACAAAAAGATCATCCTTTCGCATACCCGGATATGGCAGGATCAGAAATCGGAGCAGAAAGCCGGTGAAGCAGCCAAGGACAAAAAGGATGAAAAGACAACCAAGAAAGCTGTTAAAAGGATCCAGGAAAACATCGAAAAGACCACCCTGGGTGATCTTGAAGCCCTCGCCACCCTGAAATCAGATATGGAACAGGAAGCAAGGAGCAAACTTGAAAAAATGGCTAAAGAAAAGAAGGGAAAGGCAGTGAAGGAGAACGAAGAAGAAGCGCCTGAGGAGAAAGGGGACGAATAGCCATTGATTTATTTTTCATAAAGAGGCTGGCGTTTTCTGCCGGCCTCTTTTTTTTCAGGATATTTGCATTTATGAATTTCACAGTAACCATATTAGGCAGCAACTCAGCCATACCTACTTTATTGAGAAATCCGGCAGCTCAGGTCGTCAACCACAACCAAAAGTTATTTTTGATCGACTGTGCAGAGGGTACACAGATACAGATGCGTAAAAGCCGGATCAGGATCCAGAAAGTAAACCATATTTTCATCAGCCACATGCATGGCGATCATTTTTTCGGACTTATCGGGCTCATCTCTTCGATGCACCTGATGAACAAAAAAGATCCGCTCTTTGTTTACGGGCCGCCCGAACTGAAAGAGGTGATCGACCTTCAACTGCGTGTAACCAACACTTTGCTGAAATACCCCCTTGAGTTTACCCCCATACTTAGCAATACGCAGAAGGTGATATATGAAAACGATAACCTTCAGGTGTCCACCATACCCCTGTTGCATACCGTTCCCTCGGTGGGATTTTTGTTTCGCGAAAAAAAGAACAGGAAAAAGCTCAACATGGAGGCAATCAGGGAGCACAAAATACCTGTCAATGCTTATAAAAACCTTCAACGTGGAGATGATTACACCGATGCTGAAGGGAATGTGGTTTCCAATGCCGGACTCACCTATGACCCCGGCCTGCCCCGGAAATATGCCTATTGCTCCGACACGGCATATAATGAAAGTGTAATCCCGCTGGTCAGGGAGGCCGACCTGCTTTTCCACGAGGCAACTTTCGCCCATGACTTCGAAATGGCAGCTGCCGAAAAGTTACACTCCACTGCCCGGCAGGCCGCCATGATCGCAGCAAAAGCCGGGGTGAAAAAACTCGTGATAGGTCACTTCTCAAACCGTTATGATGACCCGTCCATTCTTGTGGAGGAAGCGCGCCAGGTTTTCCCGGAAACCTACGCCGCTGAAGAAGGAAAAACCTACGCTGTTTAACACCCTTTCCGAAGCGGGCATTTTGATCTCTCAAAATTTGGATTCATTACAAATTACTTGATCAAACATCTTATTATCAAGATAATAAGTTTGTGCCTTTTCATCCTTTCTTGGAAAAAAAGAAAATTATTTACATTTGGTGCTCTTAAAGATTAATTGTTATTTAAATCACAATAAGCAGCATGAGCAAAATCATCGAAAAGGAATTCTTTTCCAAAAATGTGGTAAAGATCGTGATCGATGCCCCTGAAATAGCAAAGGCCCGCAAGGCAGGGCACTTTGTCATCATACGCCTCAACGATAAGGGTGAAAGAATACCCCTTACCATAGCCGAAGGCGATGCTGAAAAAGGGACCATCACACTGATCATCCAAAGAGTAGGCGTCACCTCGGGCAAACTGGCAGCCATGAATGTGGGCGATGAGATCCAGGACATTGTCGGCCCGCTGGGTAAGGCCACACATATTGAAAAACGGGGCACCGTTTTGTGTGCCGGCGGCGGTGTAGGCATCGCCCCTCTTTTCCCCATAGTGAAAGCGCTAAAAGAGGCAGGAAACAGGGTGATCACAGTGCTTGCCGCCAGATCCCAGGACCTCATCATCCTGGAAGAGCAAATGAGGAAGTATTCGGATGAAGTCATAGTTATGACGGATGATGGTTCCTACGGAAAAAAAGGACTGGTAACCCACGGTATGGAAGAGGTCATCCAAAGGGAAAAAGTGGATGAAGCAGTGACCATAGGTCCTGCCGTTATGATGAAATATGCAGCGCTGACCACCAAAAAATATAACATCCCCACCATCGCCAGTCTGAATACCATTATGGTGGACGGAACCGGCATGTGCGGGGCCTGCAGGGTGTCTGTTGGTGGAAAAACAAAATTTGTGTGCGTTGACGGTCCTGAATTTGATGCCCACCAGGTCGATTTCGATGAGATGCTTCAAAGGCTGGGGGCTTATAAAGACCTTGAGGCCAAAGCGTATGAAAAATATCTAAAAACGGTTGCATAGTATGGAAAATATAGCTGAATATCTCAAACTTGAACGCAGCCAGGAATGGCGGGAAGAACTCCGAAAAACGATAAAAACTAAAGACAGGACTGAAAAAATAAGGGTTCACATGCCCGAGCAGGATCCTGACGTCAGGAATAAAAACTCCATTGAGGTAAACCTCGGACTCACTGAAGAGCAGGCCTTGCTTGAGGCCCAAAGGTGCATTGATTGTGCCAACCCCACCTGCATCACAGGTTGCCCGGTAGGGATCAATATACCCAAATTCATTAAAAAGATAGAGGCAGGTGATTTTGCAGGGGCGGCAGTGGTATTGAAAGAAACCAATGCATTGCCTGCAGTTTGCGGAAGGGTTTGTCCACAGGAAGTGCAATGTGAATCACAGTGTTTCTATACTCAAAAACTTAAGAAAGATCCGGTTGCCATCGGGCACCTTGAGAGATTCGCAGCCGATTATGAAAGAAACAGCGGTAAAATTTCCATCCCGGCAGTGGCAGAGCCGAACGGCCTGAAAATTGCCGTTGTCGGGTCAGGGCCGTCAGGTCTTACCGTGGCAGGCGATATGGCCAAATACGGCTATGATGTCACTGTTTTTGAAGCGCTCCATGAAATCGGCGGCGTACTCAAATACGGGATTCCCGAATTCAGGCTTCCCAACGATATTGTGGATGTGGAAATCGAAAGCCTCAAAAAAATGGGGGTGAAATTCAGGACGAACTTCATCGTGGGGGTCACTGCCTCCTTTGAAGACCTGATGAAGGACGGATACCAGGCATTCTTTGTGGGAAGCGGCGCCGGGCTGCCCAACTTCATGAACATCCCGGGCGAAAACTACAACGGCATTTTCTCTTCCAATGAATATCTCACCCGTGTCAACCTGATGAGGGCTGCCCTTGAGGATTATGATACACCTGTCATCAGCGGAAAACGGGTAGCCGTTATTGGCGGGGGCAATACTGCCATGGACAGCGTAAGGACTGCCAAAAGGCTGGGCGCCGAAAGGTCAATGATTGTTTACAGGCGTTCGCGGGTAGAAATGCCGGCCCGTGTCGAAGAGGTGAAACATGCCATGGAAGAAGGCATTGAGTTCATGAACCTCCATAGTCCTGTGGAATACTTTGCCGATGAAACCGGCAGGGTGTGCCGCATGCGCCTCCAGAAAATGGAACTCGGAGCCCCCGACGCATCCGGAAGAAGAAGGCCTGTGCCTATGGAAGGGTCGGAATTCGATGTGGATGTGGATACCGTGGTAGTAGCCGTGGGCGTTTCACCCAATCCCATCATCCCGCGGAACCTGCCCGGGCTTAATGTCACCCAGTGGGGCACCATTGTGGTGGATAAAGAAACCATGCAATCGTCGATCCCTTATATCTTTGCCGGGGGCGATATCGTGAGAGGCGGCGCAACGGTGATCCTCGCTATGGGCGATGGCAGAAAAGCCGCACAAGGCATGCACAAATACGTTCAGGAAAAAGTGAAATCCAACTAAATTGTTTACATCAAATATCAAATATTATGGCTGACCTCAGTACAAAATACCTCGGTTTAACCCTGGGCAACCCGATAGTGGTCGGAAGTTGCGGGATAACCAGCTCTGTGAAAGAAATCAGGGAACTTGAGAAAAACGGCGCAGGGGCTGTAGTCCTGAAGTCCCTGTTCGAAGAACAGATCCTCCGCGAAGCCGAATATAAACTAAAAATGGCCGAACAGGACGATATGATGTATTCCAGGTATTCCGAAACCCTGGATTATATTGACGTACACATAAAGGAAAGAGAACTCAGCGACTATATAAGCCTGATAAAAAACCTGAAAAAAGAGGTGCTTATCCCTGTCATTGCCAGTGTAAATTGTGTTACAACCCAGGAATGGACTCTTTTTGCCCGGCAGATTCAGGCAGCCGGCGCCGACGCCCTTGAACTGAATATCTTTATCATGCCCTTCAGCCTGGAACATAGTCCGGCCGAAACAGAAGCCACCTATTATAAAATCCTTGAGAAAGTGAAAAAAGAGGTGAGCATACCTGTGGCCATTAAATTAAGCCCCTATTTCGTAAACCTGGGCCAGGTCATCAGGAGTTTAGACTCAAAAGGCGCTGACGCAGTGGTGCTCTTCAACCGCTTTGCCAGTCCCGATATCGACATTGATGCCATGAAGGTGGTGAATGCAGGGAAATTCAGATCACCCTCCGAGATGAACAACACCCTCCGGTGGATCGCCATTATGGCCAAGAGGGTGGGTTGCGGTCTTGCTGCCTCAACAGGCATACACGACGGGGATTCAGTGATAAAGATGCTGTTGGCGGGGGCAACCGTTACCCAGGTTACCTCGGCGATTTATAAACACGGACCCGGATATATCCTTGAAATGCGCAACAGGCTCGAAGACTGGATGGATAAAAAAGGATTCAATTATATCGACCAGTTCCGCGGCCGCCTGAGCCAGGAGAAATCAGAAAACCCCGAAATATTCGAAAGGCTGCAATTTATGAAGTACTTCAGCGAAATCGCCTGAGTAAGGTTACCCTCCTCTTTGAAAATATAAATCACCACAGCCGGATTACGCCTCTGTGGTGTTTTTTTTTGACATTTTTTTCATTATTTCTACCTTTATTGCCTTAAAGTTCAAATCTTCATTGTTATGAAAAGACTTTCCTCATCTCTCGTACTTTTTTTTATTCTGCGGATTGCACTCCCCCAAACCATAACCTATACCGAAAGTTCAACCGGCCTTTCCTATCCCGGGTGGGAGGGAGGAAACACAGAGCTCGAATTTGCCGACATCAATAAGGACGGCCATGTCGATTTTGTCACCATCGGCGACCACAGCTCACCCGGAGTAAGCTCCTCGCTGCACGGCATCATAGTTTACTTCGGCGACGGAACAGGTGCATGGACCGTTCACATGGAAGGAAATTTCGGATACGGAGGCATTGCCGTGGGCGATGTAAATAACGACGGGCATTGGGATGTGGGTTACGGAATGCATCACGACTATTCATCCAATGATTTCGGCAACCAGTTAATGGAAGCGGCCCTGGGCGATGGCACCGGAATGAGCTGGATTCCGTGGGATGACGGGCTTGCCACCAATGGCGAGGACTGGGGAATGTTTGGGACCGATTTTGCCGATGTGGATGTGGACGGCGACCTTGATATTGGCAGTATCTCCTTTGGATGCTGTTCCGGTGTACATGTTTACCTGAATAACATGGACGGTACCTGGACACAATCGTACGGTTTTTTGAACGGTAATTCCGACAATCGTTTTGTATTTGGGGATCTGAATAACGACGGGTACCCCGATTTCATCGCTGCCCATGCCTCAGTAGCTGTACAACTTGGTGACGGTTCCGGGAATTTCACCAATGCAGGCGGCAGTCTCCCCGGCCCCTCCTACAGAGGGCCATCCATCGGAGATATCGACAACGACGGCGACCGCGATCTTGCCTTTGTTACCACAAATGTTGAAGTGTGGGGTTGGGATCAGGTACAGCAAATCTGGGTGGATTATTCCGGCAACCTCCCTGCCGGCGGAGGCTATGAGGAAGCACAACTTTGTGATATGAATGCTGACGGATATATGGATCTGGCTGCCTTTGGAAACAGCCTCTTCACGCTCTGGCTGGGCGACGGAGCCGGAAACTGGACTCAGGCCGCCACCTTCAACACTCCCCAGAATGGCGACTGCAAAGCCTTCAGGGTGGGCGGTGATGTTGACCATAACGGATTCCCCGACATCATCCTTGTGTACGAGCAGGGATCATGGCCCAGCTATCAGAATCACCTGAAATGCTATAAAGAAAGCTCTGTGGCTGAAAACCTCACAGCTTTTCCCGTCTTTCCGAAAGGTCTGGAGGTGTTTCATCAACATTCCGTGCAATTCATCGACTGGCTTTCGGCCGTTCCCGGTAATGCAGATTCGTGGGTGAAACTGGAATACTCCCTGAACGGCCTCAACGGGTTATGGACAATCATCGGCGACAGCCTTCCCAACTCAGGAAGGCATCAATGGAATATCCCGCAGGCCAACTCCTCCAACTGCTTTCTTCGCATCACAACATACACTGCTTCGGATGAGGCCGTGGCAATAACTCCTCAGCCTTTCACCATCCTCGGAAACGACATCCTCATTGCCGATTTTACCGCCGACAGTACATACGGGGAGTATCCCTTCGCCGTTCAGTTCACCGACCTGTCTTCAGCCTGTGCAGTGACATGGGAATGGGATTTCGACCTTGACGGGACTCCTGATTCCTTTGAACAAAATCCTTCATGGAGTTATGATGTGGCAGGCCTTTATTCGGTTTCCCTGAAAATAAGCAACGGACAAACCGATACAACGGCAATAAAAACCGATTTTATAGAAGTGCTGCATCCTGCCGGGGCCGGTTTTTTGGCTGACCCACTCACAGGTTTCGCACCGCTGACCGTTCAGTTCACCTCTTCAAACCCTGGCAGCAATATATGGTGGGAATGGGATTTTGATAACGATGGAGCCATCGACTCATACGAAGAAAACCCTCAATACATATATGCAAACCCGGGAATTTTTTCAGTGAAACTCATCACCGGCAACGGTCTGTCGGAAGACACAAAGCTCATGGAAAACTACATTACTGTGGATGAATGGACGGGCATGATAACCTCAGATAAAGAAAAGGCCATGCTGAAGGTCATCCCCAACCCCGTGAGCAACAAAGGCCACGTATTGTTTCATCTTTCAGAACCTTCTGAAATCAGACTCAATATCCTTAACACCCAAGGTGAAAAGATATTTGAATGGAATCCGAAAAGTGTTTACGGACGGGGCTTCCACAGCATATTGCTTGACTTTTCAACGCACGGAACCCCGGCAGGATTATATATCCTTGAAATGGAAACCGCCAGTGGTTCACGGTCCGTTAAGTTTTTGGTCAGATAAGGCAATTAAGTAAAATCTCTTACAACTTATCTGCCACGGTTTTCGTCTTATATCCGGTTATACCGCTATTTATCGGGTTTGCAAATCCTGGTCGCCGGTAACGAGCGGCAAAACTGCTTCTGATAGAAAAACGCTGCGCATTTTTTATAAGAAGCAGTATAAATGCTATCTTTATCTTTAAAACAAAACAGAATATGGAAAGAATACCGGGCAATTATCTGAGGGTGGCCGCCCTGGCAATGATTTTCCTTCTCAGCGCCGGGCATGCCCAGGAGAATGATAAGCGCCGGGCAAAACTTGCCCCTGCAGACTCCCTTCTGATGACTTTATGGCCGGCATTGCCAGTGCCGGAGTTTTATCTGAGCGAAAACGCCCCCTCTCTTCCGCCACAGATAAATAATGCCTCATTGCCATGGTTTCCTCCTGTGTTTTCGCAGGATGGATGGTCGTGTGGCCAGAGCGCCGGAATCGGGTATAATTACACCTACGAGATCAATGCCTCACGGAATGCCCCCGGCGACAGCCTTTTCAATCAATACCAGCCCCATTACACCTGGAACATCTACAATGATGGCCTTTTCGAACAGGGAGTTTGTTATTACTACAGTTTTGAGCTAATAAAAGCAGCAGGCCATCCTGATAAAACATGCTTTGGAAACGGGGTCAATTATCTCACCTGGATGAACGGTTATGAAAATTATCATGAGGCCATGTTCAACAGGATTCAGGATGTATACTCAATTTATACGGGAGATCTGGCAGGAATAACGGTACTTAAACACTGGATCAACGATCACCTGAACGGATCGGAATATGGCGGTGTGGCAAGCTTTTACTCCGATGGTTATCAGAGCGCCCACCTCCTGCCATCGGGAACACCCGAAGAAGGCAAAGCCGTGGTGACACAATGGGGCGCCTATACCGGCCATGCCATGACCATCGTTGGCTACAACGACTCCATAAGGTACGATTACAATGAAGACGGTCTTTATACCGACAACCCCGACCTGAACGGGGACGGCAAAATTGACCTGGCCGACAAGGAAACCGGCGGATTCATGTTTGTGAACAGTTTCGGGGTCAACTGGGCCGACAGCGGCTTTTGCTATATGATGTACAAAACGCTGGCCGGCAAAAAGCCGGAGGCCGGCATCTGGAACCAGTCGGTGCAGGTGTTGGACATCAGGGAGGATTATTCCCCTTTGCTTACCCTGAAAACTAAAATAACCCATACCTGCCGGAATAAGTTGAAGATAATGGCCGGTGTGAGCCCTGGAGACGCTTTGCTCTGCCCTTTGCACGTCATGGAATTCGATCACTTTCATTACCGGGGAGGCCGGAACCACATGCTGGGTGATACCTCGCAGGCAGCCATGACCCTCGAAACCGGGCTGGACATCACCCCATTGTTATCTTACGTGGAACCCGGCCTGCCGGCAAGGTTTTTCCTCATGATCATGGAAGATGATCCTCAAAATGAAGGCAGCGGCATAATTCACAACCTTTCATTGATGGATTACACAGGTGGAGCAACCGAAATCCCCTGTGAACAGCAGAATGTACCCGTAAACAATCATGAAACCACAATGCTGTCTGTGGTTCACACTGTGAACTTCGACAAACCTGAAATTACAACAGAGGCTTTTCCTCCGTTTGCAGCAGGCGCTCCTTTCGGCGCCCAACTGACTGCACGAAAAGGAAGACCGCCTTACCGTTGGGAGCTTAACTGCGATTATTCCGTCAGCGCTGATTCAGCCACATTCCCGTCCATTGATGAACAAAAAATCATCACCTGGGGCGGAGGGAATCTTTGGGTGAAAAAAACTCTGCCGTTCCAGTTTCCTTTTCACAATGAATTGCATCAGGATGTGACGGTACATTCCAGCGGATTCATCACCTTTTCCGGATATGAGCTTCCGATCCCGTACCAAACGGATGACCGTATCCTGTTCAGGCTCCTTCCGGTGATTGCCCCCTGGCTCAATTCGAAGTTCTACATCAATCAGGGGAAAAATGACGGGGTCTGGTACAAAGAGGAGGCCGGCCGGGCTGCATTCCGGTGGAAAGTGTCGTTTGACAAGGCCTGCGGGGGCTCTGAAACCCTTGAGTTTGCATTGGTACTTCACTCTTCCGGAAACATTGAGTTTTATTATCTCATCAACGGGGTTCCGGCAGAGGCAAAACGGTTTACAGGTCTTTCCGGAGGGCCTGAAAAACCAGGAACAGAACAGGACATCACGATAAACACACCCATTTGCCAAGGGAAAAAAATTGTGCTTTGCCCGCCCTTTTTACCCGCCTCTTACTCAATGACTGAGACAGGCATTTTTAGCTGCATCCCTGATTATGACAGCATTATTTACGATATTCCCGTAACCGTAACCGATTACAACGGCATTTCATCCCGTGAGAGCATACAACTCTCTGCAGGAATGACATACAGCCTCCTTTTTCCCGGAGGAAATGAAAATGTGCTCACTGCCGGCGAAGCAGGTACCCTGGGAATAACCCTCCGCAATAACGGAGCCCAGGCTCTGAATTGTCAATGGATTGAAATTGCGGTATCAGATCCGTATATCCATTTTCCGGATGACAGTGAAGCGGGAGGGATCATAGCGCCAGGAGGCTCCCTCACACTGCCCGATGCTTTTAAGTACAACGTGTATCACCATACTCCCGACCTGCATAAAACAGACCTCAGTCTCCGGTGTATCACCGACAGCAAAACACTTACAGGCAAAGGGAAGATAACCGTATTTTCCACCGCGGCTGAAATCTTTCAGTTGATTGTGGATGATGGAAACGACCAAAGACTTGACCCCGGGGAAACTGCCACCCTGGTATTCGGTTTCAGGAACACGGGACACGCACCGGCATATTCCTTATGGACAGATGTCACTGCAGAAGAAGAGTTCATTGAATTGGCCGGTAATCCCCTCGCCATGGAACTGCTCCTTCCGGGAGAAAGCCTGACCCGCAGCCTGGAGGTTACCGCTGGGGAAAACACTCCCGAGGGTATGTACCTCCTCCACTACGACCTTAGCTGGTATCCCGCCATGGTAAAAACGGGAGATATTGACCTGCCGGTTGGCAAAAACGGTTGCTTCGTCATTGATCTTGACCCGGCCCGTTTTTCAGGGCCGGTGTTGGATTCACTGCTCAGGTCAAAACAAATACAATCAGGGTATTCCAATGGATTTCCTGAGGAAATAAACCATTATGCCGCCGTATTCGTTTGTCTGGGCGGGGTGCTTGAAGGTATTCCCCTCACCGCATGGCAGGGTGAAGTGTTGAAAGAATACCTCCTTTCAGGAGGCCATCTTTACATGGAAGGGGCCCGCACATGGTACAACGATCCGGCCACCCCCGTTCATTCCATGTTCGGGGCATCACCGGTTTATATCAACTGGCAACAGTATGACACCATACATGGCATGGACGGCAGTTTCGGGGAAGGTTTCAGAAGCGCCTATGACTCTGGGAAACCCTATTTCGAATACCTGCTTCAGCCTGACAATACTGCCGTTTCATTGCTTGGTTCCGGTTCGGAAAACCATAATGTTGCTGTTGCCAGGGACAATGGCAATTACAGGACCATCGCCTCAGAACCTGAATTCGGAGGGATTTTTCAGGGAGGAGGCCCGGCTGTGGCAGATACTTTGCTTTCATTGTACCTTGAGTTTTTTGGGATCGGCAACCCGCCTTCTTCTGTCAAAAATGTCAATGCTTCATCACCACTTACCGTCATGACTTACCCAAATCCCTTTAAGGAAAATATGTTTGTTGAAATATCCTCCCCATTCACCTGTGATATACAAGTGGTGATCAGGGATGCCACCGGAACACTGATCAGGGAGGTATTCACAGGTAAAGTTGGTTCCGAAAAAAAACAGATCATCTGTTATGGCAAAAATAGCGCAGACGAAGTTACTGCTCCCGGACTTTTTTTTATTTGTATATACTGGTGTTCCCGGGATGAGTCTGAAAATTTAAGCTTCGGGAAAAAGGCACCGCAACCAGGAAAGGATTCGGGATATGTTGTAAAAAAGATTTTGAAATTATAGCCTGAATTTCAAATATCCAGGCATTTAACTTTGCGGTTTGCGCTCACTGCCCCGGCTGATTCCGCCGGGTTTGGCAATCGAAACCCATGTTTAGATCATCGGCGGAGGGGCAATCTCTAAGCGTTTCTTCAGGCAGTCAGGATTTTTTTGGGCCGGCGGTCTCAGGATGAAAAAAATATGACAAAAAATTTGCTTTTTCAATTTTTTTTGTATATTTGTATAAAATCAGTATATATAAGAACTGCAGGGTTATGAGATTCATCAGTTTATTGCTAATTGTTTTTCTTTTATACCCCTCTTTGTATAAGACTGTTCATGCTCAAAAGAAATACGCTGCCATTGTAGCCGGATATTTTTCTCATAACGAATTTTCCGGGAGAATCTCATTCGACTTGGCCAGGTCTGACATTTTTTCCGTATGGAAGGAAACATATACAACCTGGCAGGATCTGAAACAGGCAGGATATAATAACAGCGAAGTGTTTGTTCTTTTTGATGATGGCCATGATTTCGATTGCGCTGTAATGGATTCAGAATACAATGCCATGGCCAATGAAGGGTTGGTGGTTACCGATATGCCGGCAGGACAAATCAATGAACTAAATAATATACTTTCCTTACAAATCAAGGAGGAAGACAGCTTTGTCCTGCATTTTATCTGCCTTCCAGATTCTTCCAAAAACGAAATACAATTAGCGGCCCTGATATCCAACAGAAAAAAAAATTACCCTATGCATTTATTTATTTATCTGATAAACAATACGATAAAAAAATCTGTTATTGCCAGAAATAGAAGAATAGTTGTACATTTTGGATATGAGGAAATTATTCCGGATTTCCATGTTGATAATCATCCTCAGTGTTATTTTTTTCATACACAAACACAATATTAAATCCGGAAAACAACAGAAAATCATGTAGAAGAAAAAATACACTTTATGAGAAAAATAATTACCCTTTACCGGATGATAACTATCCGGATAGTTTTTTTATTTATTTTCTTTTGCATAACACATCCGTTGATTGTTGCACAAGAGTGGACTGCCCCTGTGGATGTATCACTTCTCCCCGGCCAGGCGGGACAACCCGACCTTTGGATTGGTAAGAATGGTGTGATCCATATCGTTTTTACATACAATCTGGCGCCCAACTGGAAAAAAATAATGTACTGTAAATCAAACGATAACGGAAACAGTTGGACTGTTCCGGAAGATATTTCCATGAACAGTGATCTGTCCATGACAGAACCTCATATATGCCTTGACGCTTTAGAAAATATTTTTGTCAGTTATGATTATAATACGGGTAATCCCTCATTGACAATGGTTTACATGAGGATTAACAACAATGATCAGTGGGGTGGGAATTTCGTTGTTTCTGAAGGAATGCCCGGGTCGTACCACAATAAAATTTATATTGACAAAGAAGACAAAATATACATATTCTGGATATTCAATGGTCAAATGACATATTACAAAACATTCAAAAATGACCTCTGGAGCGACCCTGTATGCCCCTACCCCGGAAATCATGTGATAGGGATACTTTCGGCAGATTTTGATAAACAAAACAATCTGCATTGTGCCGGGGTATTCTGGGAGAACGGACAAACGCCGGATGATACAAGGGTGGTTTACTTAAAGAAACTCGAAAACGGCCTTTGGCTTGATAAAGTGTTTATAAGTAAAAAAACATCTCTGTTCAACCAAAGTTTCGACATTGCAGCCGGTTGTTTTGATGAGCCTCATATTGCATGGCAACAGAGGACGGGTGGAAATCCGTTTGACAGCACTTTGTATTGTTATCATAATGGCAATCAATGGGTTGATCCTGAACTTGTTGTTAATGATCCCTATGGTCAGAGGATAGTATTGGACAATCAAAATAAGGTACATATAGCAGATTGGGAAAAGATGGAAGCAGGGTATAAGATGATGCATTACCAAAAAGTTAATAATCTCTGGGAGGGAACCCTGATTGACAGCTCCGGAATTGTAGTGGCTATGCCGGAAATGAAATATTCAAACGGATCGATCTACCTGACGTACTATAAATGCATTTCAGATGAAAATTGCAGGATCAGATTCACGACCATGCCATTGATAACTTCGTCACAGCAAAAAAGCACATACCCCGAATCATTCAGGGTTTACCCTAATCCGTCAATAGGAAATATAAATATAGAATTTGAAATAAGCGAAAATTTACAGGTCGTATTGGCCATTTATGATTTAAATGGTAAAAAAATCGTTGATCTTTCAAACGAACCTAAGTCACCGGGGAAACATAAAATGATATGGAATGGTAAGGACCTAAACGGAAAGGAGGTCAAATCAGGTCTTTATCTTGTACGCCTCATGTGGGGCAGGAAAATTTACAGCCAACCGGTGGAGATTATTCATTGAATTTAAAGCTGTGATTAAAACTAATAAGGGAATGTATATCACATTCCTGCCATGAGAAATAAAACTTCTTTTGGAATAGTTCAATAATCAGCAGAATATTTTTACTAACCAGGCTTTTACCGGTTCGGGGAGACAACCACAACACGAAGGCAAATACGGATGTGGTTCCTCCCTCCACCCCGGTAACAGCCGCAAAATTACTAAATTATGAAACACGTCTTAATTACTTTTGCGGTTATATTTTATCTTGGTTTTGCGAATCTCATCCATGCACAACAAAAATTCGCTGTTATAATTTGTGGAGATCATAATGCCAGCAACATCCCTGCCGCTGAACAATGGAATCAGGGCATGGGATGCGGGCAATACGGTTTTGACGAATTCTGGAACGATTCATTCCTTATTTGGGAATTGCTTCACGATAAAATGGGGTACTCCAATGACAACATTCATGTACTATTCGCTAATGGAATTGACTATTCCTCTCCGGTACAGCATGAAAGGTATAAGTCAGTAACAAATCATTATAACATCCCGTTTATTGTTGATCAACCTGCCACAAAAACTAATGTAACTTCGCTATTAGCCACGCTGGCAAGCACTGTGAATGAGGAAGATTTTCTTTTCGTTTGGATCATGAGTCATGGTGGAAACACAAATACGCTGGGAAGTGGGGACTCGTATATCTATTTAAGCAATTATCTGACAGGAGAAAATGAAAAACTCTTTGATTATGAATTAAGGGATATGCTTAACCTGATCCCGGCGCTGAAAAAAATCATCTTTCTTCAGGCGCCTTACTCAGGAGGGTTTGTGAATAAAGCTCAGAATAGCAATACCATTGTGATGTCTTCAAGCCAGGCTAATGAAAGTTCATTCAGGGCAGATAATATAAAGCCAGGAAATATACCTGTGATCGAGAATGAGGTTCTGAATGGAGTTATACATCATCACGGTGAATTCGGTTATCATATTTATTCACCCCTGAATGGGATGGATCCATCCTATAACACGATGTATGGATATGAGGAGTTTTCTTCAGCCAATAGTAATAACGATGATTTAGTTTCAATCGGAGAAGCTGTTTCATGGGAAACCGGTCACCACAGCACTCCATGCACACCGCTAGTTTCCGACATGGGAAACCATTGCCCTTATTCGAATTTGGAATATCCGACCCTAATCATTGAAGATATTGTTACCAGCAAAACTTATAGTGGAATAGTGGGGATAACCGGCCCTCCTTCTAATCCACCCTTCAATTCCTGGACTTCAGTTGTAATATATGCGTGCACTGTAACCTTTAATAAAGCTGAGGTTGTTTTTTTGGATGATACCAGGCTTTATAATCATGATGGGGTTATCAATATTGGTGATAACGTAAACCTTAGGGGTAATAAGGGGTCAAGCGGACTTATAGCCTATGAAGAAATAAATATTGGCGAAAACGTTACATTTAAAGGGTGCATAGACTCAAAATGGGGTGGTTTAGCAGTTCAAAATGTGTCTGTTGATCTATCCAATGCGACTTTTATTGATTGCCACGTAATTGTGAACACAATACCCGAACTGGCAATAAGGGGTTGCACTTTTTTACGATCCGGATTAATTGGCCAATTTCTTTACAATAACACATTCATCGGTAACGATTCCTATTTCATCAATTCGTTTGCACACCTGTTTGGAAATGGGTCAGGCAACCTTATTGTTACCGATTCTCATTTTTCAGGACCTGTGATCAATTACAACACACAATATGGATTATCTCTAAATCACTTTAAAAACTATTCCATTATGAACAATACCATTCAAAATTTCGGGTATGGTGTGTACTTGTATTATTGTAGTGGCCCAAGGGATATGAGAGACATTAATAATAATGCGATTT
>JAFGME010000211.1 GCA_016927695.1 Bacteroidales bacterium | reverse complement strand
TTTTTTGCCTGATTTTTTTATCTCAAGATACACCCATCCTGCAATAATAAGAAAGATAAGCAGTGATGCGGAAAATGATATTTTTTCACCAGTCACAAACACTTTGGGTTCAAACCTGAATACCAAATGGTGCTTCCCGGCGGGCAAAACCATGGCCCTGAGCACATAATCGGCCCTGAAGTGGGGCGCTTTTTCGTCATCAATATAAGCATTCCAACCCTTGTCATAATATATTTCGGAAAATACGGCCAATTGATCTTTTGAGGTATTTACCTGATATTCAAGCTTGTTCGGAGCGTAAGCCGAGAGTTTTATCAACGCTGCCGAATCATAATCGGGAAGAAAATCCCCGATCAGAGGTTGGAACCTTTTGTCGATCACCGCAGTGGTTTCGGGATCAAAACCGGTCAGCGCGTCAAGTTCTTCATCCGCGTTTTCAACCCATTGGATGTTTTGTACGAACCAGGCATTTCCAAGCGCCTGCATATTGGGGATGGCAACGGCTTTTTTATCTTTATCGGCTCTGATGAAGTATTTGGTATTCAGCATGTTCAGGACTTTCATGTTGTTTTCCTGAATCTGATGGTTATACAACTCCTGGTATCTACGGAGTTTTGCCCCGTGGTAACCTCCGATGGATTTATGAAAGTAAGAGGTGGAAGCGTCAGCGAAGGGATCAGCGGTAAGATTAAGCACCCTGAAATTCGGGTCACTGTCTTTCAGGATGATTTCATCTGCGCTCGATTTGGCATAAGGATTCTCCATTTTTTTCCCGGAAATGAAATTGTCATCGTTGAGATACCTTTTATTTACTGACCACATATCCACCAGTATCAGTATCGCCAGGGCGGAAATCATATAGGTTGTTTTCATTTTTCCCGAACCAAAGCCCCACAGAACGGCAGCTCCCAGGAGAATGAAAACAAAAGAACGGAAGGCATCGGCCTGCAAAATGGCTTTCCTGGCAATCTCCACATTGGCATAAAAATCAGTGATTTGCGCAGCATATTCGGGATTGAAATTTTTTTGCTGGGCTATCGATACGATTTCCATATCGCTGAGAAAACCGAAAAACATCCCCGGAAAAGCGGCAAACAAAAGGGAAACTCCCCCTGTAAGACCAAATGCAATGTAAAGGGGATTGATCCGGTAGGAGGATATTTTAATTTTTTCCTTAAACAGTTTTGGGTCAGTAATCAGCTTGTGCAGGGCTGTCAGTGCAAGCAGGGGAATGGTCAGCTCTGCGATGACCAGAATCATGGAAACCGCCCTGAATTTGTTGTAAGCGGGGAAGTAATCGAGGAAAAGGTCGGTAAGGGGCATGAAATTTTTACCCCAGGCCAGCATAATGGAAAGAAGAGTGCCTGCCAGCAGCCACCATTTCAATTTCCCCTTCACAATAAAAAGCCCGTAAACAAAAAGGAAAAAAATGATGGCGCCTGCATAAACCGGCCCTGAAGTAAAAGGCTGATCGCCCCAGTACCGGTTTGCGTTTCCTGCAACAGTCTGCCTGTATTGGGGATCCACTTTGCTGAGCGCATACTCACTTTCGCCGATTGCACCGGTTCCTCCCCCTTTGATATTCGGAATCATCAGGGAAAACGATTCTCCGATACCGTAACTCCATTGTGTTGCGTAGTCTTTATCCAGTCCTGAGGTACGGTTTTCCTCTTCCGTACTTAGTTCTGTTTTTCCCCTGATGGTGTATTTCCCGTACTCCCAGGTTGCCCAGAGATTGGTTATGCTTGTAAGAACAGCCAGTACAGATGCAATGGCCAGGATGGCAGTGGCTTTGATAAAATGTTTGCTTCTTTTCCTTTGCAGGTCAGATATAAGTTCTGTTATCCCAAAGATAATGAGGAGCAGAAAAAGATAGAAGGTGATCTGGGGATGACCGGCATGCACTTCAAGAGCCAGAAAAAGCATGGTGAGTAAGCCGCCGGCAATGTATCTACCGCGGTAAGTAAGCAAAACCCCGCCCAATACGGGCGCCATGTAGGCAATGGCGTGGGCTTTCGAGTTATGGCCTGCTTCGAGAATGATGAAGAAATAGGACGAAAAGGCAAATGCGATGGCTCCCAGCATGCATAGCCAGGGATTGATCCTCATACTGATGAGCAGTATAAAAAAGCCGAGCATATAGAGGAAAACCAGGTTGGCAGGATGCGGAAGACCGAGTTTGAGTATGTCATCTACAAACCGGATGAGATTGCCATTGTATTTGACTGAAATCTGGTATGCAGGCATTCCGCTGAACATGGAGTTAGTCCAGAGGGGGTCTTCGCCTGTTTTTGCCCTGAAATCTTCAATCTCCTTCGACATGCCTTTGTGTCGCATGATATCCTCCTGCCTCAGGCTTTTCCCTTCCAGAAGAGGGTAGAAGTAGATCAGCGAAATGGCAATAAAAACAAGGACTGCCACAAAGTATGGTAATATCTTTCTAAGGGATATTTGTTCCATAATTCCAGAATTATTTATCTTTTTCTTTAGTCTTAATTTCCACAAAATCAACATATTCTCCTACATCATTCGACAATTCCCTTTTTTCAGGGATATGGCCGGCGGAAACATCGCCGTTTTTCCTGTCGTGAAATCTTTTTTCAGCCGTTTTCCTGATAAAGAAGAGCAGAAAAGGAATCACATATCTGATGAAAAACCTGAAGATATAATACACCAGGAGGATGATCAGGATAGTTCTCAGCAACTGCATGGATTGTACGATATTTATATATTATCTGACATGCAAAAGTAGAATTAATTTCCGATACGGCAGGGGAGGGGTAAGGCAGGTCAAAAAAAAAGGAGGTAATTGAAAGAATTACCTCCACATATCTGTCAGATCAGTTCCTTCGTACTACCATTTATCGAGTTTTTCATCGGAAACGGTGAGTTTTTTCCTGCCCTTGGCACGTCTTGCTGCCAGCACTTTACGTCCGTTTTTCGTGGCCATCCTGGCCCTGAAGCCATGCTTGTTCACTCTTTTTCTCCTTGAAGGCTGATATGTTCTTTTCATTTTCTGTCAAATTTGGGAGTGCAAAAATAGATTTATTTTTTTAAACTAACCAAATTTTTCTTACACTTTCTCAGGAATATTTTTCAATGTTTCAAGAAGGTACTCCCAGAATTTGCCAACGCTGGCAATATTCACTTTTTCATCCGGGGAGTGCGGGAAACGTATTGTCGGGCCGAAGGAGATCATGTCCCAGTGTGGGTAATTAGCGCCCAGGATGCCACATTCGAGACCGGCATGAATGACTTTCACCTCCGGCACTTTGCCGAATCTTTTATGGTACACTTCCTTCATTGTTTTGAGGATGGGCGAGTTTACATTGGGTTTCCAGCCGGGATAGGCTCCCTTGTGGACAACCTCTGCGCCATTTTCCCTCAACACTTTTGCAATCTCAGAAGCAACTCTGTCGCGTTCACTGTCCACTGCGCTCCTGGTGAGGCAGGAAACCTCGATGTTGCCGTTTTCCGACCTGATGATCGCCAGGTTGGAGGATGTTTCCACCACGCCGGGCATATCCTTGTTGAACTCAATGGCGCCGTTGGGGCACCGGATAACAGCCTCAAACAATTGCGCCTGGGTTTTCCTGTCAATTACCATTGCCGGCATGATCGTTTCTTCCGATATGATTTTCAAACCGGGGTCGGCTTCTGCATAGTTTTGCTGTTCCCTTGCGGCAGATTGTGCGATATATGACCTGAATACGGTCAGGGATTCCGATGGCACAATCACATCGGCAAAAGCTTCACGCGGTATGGCGTTGCGCAGGCTTCCGGCATGGATAGAGGCCAGTCTGAGACCGAACTTTTCCGCCACTTCCTCCATGATCCTGCAAATGAGTATGCATGCATTTCCGCGGTTAAGGTGGATATCCAGCCCGGAATGTCCGCCTTTCATCCCTGTTATGCTGATCCTGCAGGCAGAATAACCGGAAGGTGCAGGCTCTGAGTGATAATTGAAAGTGGCAATGACGTCAACTCCTCCGGCGCAACCGATATAAAGTTCTCCTTCGTCTTCCGAATCCATGTTCAGAAGGATGTCTCCTTTCAATAAACCCGGTTTGAGATTTACGGCGCCGGTCATCCCTGTTTCCTCATCAATCGTAAAAAGGGCTTCAACAGGCCCGTGGACAATGTTATCCGACTCCAGTACAGCCATTGCGGCAGCCGCCCCGATGCCATTGTCTGAGCCGAGTGTGGTTCCTTTTGCAGTCACCCATTCCCCATCAATATAAGCCTCAATGGGGTCTTTTTCAAAATCATGGGTTGTGTCGCTGTTTTTCTGCGGCACCATATCCAGGTGCGCCTGAAGTATGACACCCATCCGGTTTTCCATACCTTTTGAGGCAGGTTTGCGGATGATTACGTTGCCGGTTTCATCCACCAGGGTTTCCAGTCCTAAGTTTTCCCCGAACTCCCTGATAAATTGTATTACCCGGGCTTCACTTTTGGAAGGCCTTGGAATCAGTGTAAGATGGTAAAAGTTTTTCCAGACGCTTCCGGGTTCCAGATTGAGTATTTCCATGATACAAATGTTTTATAAATATTTATTTTCTGAAGGGCAAATGTTGTTATACCTTTTCAATATTAGGCTTTTCAAGCCCGTAACCCTTCCATTTATCTACGGCTTTGAGAATGAGTGCAAAGACAAAGGCAGCGATACTCAGACCCACAAAAATCCTCCAGGTGGCTGTGTAGTTATACATAGGTATTTCCCCTGCCTCACGCAGTTTAATGATGATATTGGATATTTCGGTGGAGGTAAATTCTGTCAGGTTGCCCAGCTTTCCGGCGCTGTATAACTGTTCTATCACAGGCGTTGCTTCAGGCGGGATGGTTCCGGATGAAAGGCTTTCCTTATAGTTGTTGATGGCAATTGTAACATCAGGATTGGTCCTTTCCAGAACTTTCCCCAGGAGGGTGGGTACGAGCCAGAGGCCGATGTTTTGTATCCAGAAAATCAGGGCGTAGGCAGTGCCGAGCAGGTTTTCCTGGATGATTTTGGGAACGGAAGGCCACATTGCCGAAGGAACCAGTGAAAAAGCAATGCCCAGGAGAATGATGGCGGCAATGGCCACAAAGGAACTGGTCAGGCTGGGGATAAAAAGGGTGACATGCACCACGATCAGCATCAGGGCGCCTAAAATCATGATGGAAGCGCCTTTGCCCTTTTTGTCGTAGAGGTTCCCGAAAAAAGGCGTCAGAAAAAGGGTGCCAAAGGGCAGCAGGCTGGGAATATAGCTGGCATATTCCATGGATATACCGTATTTGTTGAACATCAGGTCGGTTCCGTATTTATAAAAGGGGAAAACCGCTGAATAAAAAAGAACACATAAAATGGCAATGAGCCAGAAGCCATAGCTGGAGAAAATTTTTCCCATATCGGAGAACTTGAATTTCTCTTCTTCGAATTTCAGTTCATCCCCTTCAATTTCCTTATCAAGCTTAACATCCATAAAGAAATAGATAATAAAGGTAATCAGGCCAATGCAAAGAAGGATGGCTCCGACAAGAATGGCCCCCGGGATGGAGATGTTGCGTGCAAGCACAGGGGCAAATGCCATAGCAGCGAAAGTTCCCAAACGGGCGCAGGCCATTTCAAGTCCCATGGCCAGGGCAAGCTCCTTTCCCTTAAACCACTTGACAATGACCCTTGAAACCGTGATCCCTGCAAATTCAACGCCCACGCCAAACAAGGCATAACCCAGGCAGGCTCCGAGTACCTGGGGAGTGAAGGCTACCGTTTTGAATTCGTCAAAAACAAAAAAGTTGATGGTACCCGTGTCAGGAAGATATTTTATGGAATAGTACTTTATCCCCGCGCCAATCACCATAATGACTGCAGCGGCGATGCCGGAAATTCTCATCCCGATCTTGTCGAGTATGATGCCGGCAAGGATGAGCATGAAAAGGAAAACATTAAACCAACCGTAAGCTCCGGTAACATAACCAAAATCACTGCTGCTCCATCCCAGTTCCGATTCAAGCATAGGCTTTAAGGGTGATAGTATCTCAGTGAACAAATACCCTGTCAGCATAGTGAATGCCACAATGCCCAGAGCCGTCCACCGTGCGACTTTCGACTCACGAAGAGTCTTCCTGATGGCTTCTGTCATAATCCTGAATTTAAAATTTTTACTTTTTTGAACTGGCGAATATAAGATTAAATTTATTGCACAAAGGATATTTTGCCGTTAAAAAATATACACCAGCTTTTTTGTTGCGAAAAAATCTTCTGCGAATATCTCTTTTAAAAGAAATGTCTGCGATTTCCCCCGAAGGCTGCTTTGCTCTTTTTCAAACTCACCTCCTTTAAGGTAGAGTATTCCGTTTTTCAGATTACCGCAATTTCCGTGAAGAAGCAGAGGGCGGGCTGTTTTTTCAAATTCAGGGAGCGATGCCACTGCCCTGCCGGTTATGAAATGGTATTTTTTGTGCAACTGCTCCGCCCGTCCGCACACTACAGCCGTGTTGCTCAACTCAAGCTGCATTACCATTTCCTGCATCGCAACCGTCTTTTTTCTGATGGAATCGATCAGGGTAAATGTGCAGCCGGGAAATGCAATCGCCAGGGGTATGCCCGGAAGGCCTCCTCCTGAGCCAATATCGAGAATTGATGACCCTTCAGGCAAAGGGATGAACCGGTATATGGAAAGTGAATGGAGAATATGCCTTTCCACGATATAGACCTCATCCTTTTTGGAAATCAGGTTTATCTTCTGATTCCATTCCTTGAGCAAAGCTGCATAAGCAGTGAGTTTTTCCTGTTTTTCTGATGTGAGTCCGGAAAAATACTTCTTAATCAGATCCATTCCTGAACACGTTGATGCTGTAAAAGTATGAAAAATTGGCTCAGAAAAACAATCCCCGGTTTTGCAGGATTGTTCTGAATCAGTTGGTTTGTGCCGGAACGGTGAACCGGAAAATGCTCCCCTGGCTTTTATGGCTTTCCACGCTCAGCCGGCCGCCGTTTTTTTCTATGAATTCCTTTGAAAGGATAAGGCCCAGGCC
>JAFGME010000210.1 GCA_016927695.1 Bacteroidales bacterium | reverse complement strand
GTGTTTTCATAGTGGTGATTATTTAAGGGTTGAAAGCTATTCCCTGTAATTGCAAGTGAATTCTATAATCTTGTTATTCATACATTTATCTTTAAATGAATCATATAAAATATGTATAAAATTACTGCATTAAGAAGGTCAGATCAAGACAGAATGAAGCAACGGCAGGATTGGCAGTATAAAGTCCTGCGGACAGTTATGGAACGGTTGTTACGGAAAGTGCGGATAATCAGTCGGGTACCTGGCTTCCCATGCCGGAATTCAGTATCCAGCATTCGTTCTTATCGGTATTGTTTACCTGAGTGTCGAGATTGAAATCGCCGGGTAGATATCCGGATGAGCCCGCCTGCAATATCCAGACGTCATTTTTGTCGTTGTTGCTGCTTTGGCCGTCGGCATTGCCATCGGAGGAAGCCAGTCCCCAGACGCCGGGTTCCAGTTCGGAATAGCCCGTTGCCCCTCCGTACACTTTATCGGGCCCGGTGGTGAAATTGCAGGTATAAAGACCGTTGACCGCTTGCAACGGTATTGCATTCATAACAGGCAGGTGATTTCTGTGATAAATGACGGTGAAAAGGCCCTGAGCGATGGCAACCGGGAAAACAGGCATTGAGAATCCGTCCGTTGTAACCACACTTCCATCCTTTAACAGGACGGCAGCCATTTTTCCAACCGTAGTTGCCGGTGTGGCCGCAGCGGCATCGGGGGCATCGCGCAATTCGAGGAGTATCCAGTCCACGGCGTCCTGAGGAGCGGTTGCAACCGCTTCGGTACCGGCGTAGTACCAGACCGGGTTCATATTGCCGTAATAGGGGAGTGGCGGCTGAAACGGCTGATCCGGCGGGAAAAGGCTGTTCGACACTATATCCGTTCCCATCTTGTTTGTGGCCGGATCGTAAGGCCCTTCCAGGAGAACTTTCAGGTCGAGGGTAGTATTGGTGAGCGGGAAGTCGAGCAGGTCGTTCATAAAGATGCATTCATAGTTGGGCGGGTCACCGTATTTGGTCGGAATGGGATGAGTAACGTCAAGATAATATTGCCCGCCATCCATAAGCCTGTAATTACCATCGTTATGCAAAAACTCAATACCTGCATTCTGTGTCGGATCGAAGACTTTCATTTTAATATTCATAAACCCATCCCACTCAGGAAGTAAGGGAATTTGATGAAGGGAAAATATGGTTAGAATTATATCAATATGAGCAAAAAGCGAGACCATATCCTGCCTAGTATCGGTACCCAACTTTCCTCTTGGTAATAAGTTATATATCGGAGTCCCTGCCCAATCACCCTGAATCAGGTTGAGCTTATTCAGTTCAAAATTTCCTGTTTGTATAATTTCTGGCCCAAATGCAACAGAATTATAAAGCAGGTAACTTTGTATGTCACAGTGATATGTGCCTGAAATATCACAGGAAAGCTCAATGTCAAAATCAAGGAAAAGATCGCTGCCTTCACTATAGACAGCAGGATTGGCAAACCTCCAGTATAGATGAGGATTCTGCCCGGGGCATAATGCACCCAAGAATATCATTATCACAAACAGTATATTTTTTTTCATATTATTTATTCTATTGTGGAATTGTGGAATATTTACCAATTATTGTATAGAGCATTTCCCTGTCTTTCAGCTGGGCTATTCCGTTCAGATCGAAATCCCCGGGTAAGTAACCGGTTCCTCCTGCCAATATTGCCCATACATCCCTTTCATCTGGCATATTGCAGTTCAGGTCGGCGTTGCCGTCACCGGCTGCCATGCCCCAGACGCCGGGCTCTATCTCGGAGGCTCCGTACGGCGCTTCGTAGATCATCCCGGGCCCTGCAGTGTAATCATAATGGTAGAACCCTTTTCCATCCGGTGCAATTGGATTGCTGTTAATAATGCCTGCATGGTTCCTGTGCCAGACAATCACAAACAAACCCTGCATGATTGTGTCGTTGATGACGGGAAGGCTTGCTCCGTCAAGGTTTCTGATGCTTCCGTCGTGCATCAGGAACAGGGCTTTTTTCGCGATCGTGGTTGCAGGTGTGGCCGATGCTGCATCAGGTGCATCCCTGAGTTCGAGCAACACCCAGTCGACCACGTTTTGAGGTATGGAGTCCGCGGCCTCTGTTCCGGTATAATACCAGCAGGGGTTTATGTTCTCAAAATAAGGGAGGGCGGGGCCATAAGGCTGCTGCAAAGGGATGAGGCCTGACTGCTGCAGATTTGTCTTCATAAGGTGCGTGAGGGTGTCATAAGGCCCCTGCAAAAAAACTTTAAGGTCTAAAGTGATGCCGGTGGGCAGGAGATCAGTGAAGTTTCCTTTTTCGTGGATTCCGGCAAAAGCCCGTTCACCGTCAGGATTTTGGGCTTGCACGACTACGCACATTGTTCCTAACAATGCCGCAAGAAAATACTTTTTCATAATTTTGGTCATTTATACTCAATTAAGTTGTTCCCTTTTTCCAGGTTTATCCGTCTTCATCTTCCTCAAAATCGACGTTTCCGAAATATATTTTATCCCTCATTTTTCCTTTGGCTTCGGCCGGTGTCAGCAGATCGACCGCCCTTACGGACTTTGAAGTGAATACCGGGGGCATGAAAAGCCTGCTCTTGATTCCCATTACCTTGAACAGCGGAGTGATCCCTTTTTCTGCAATGATTTTTGTTTCAAGACCTTTTGAGAAGGCGGGGGCAAACTCAAAAGCGGCATCGGCAATGTCGAAGTCGGATGCGCTGACATTGGCTGTGGCCTTCAGTTCAATTTTACTGCCCCCCTTGTTGGAAATCAGGATGGTGGCAGTATCGGCCTTAACCAGCTCTGTAATCACCACCCAGTCTTTGTTCCATTTGCCCTGTTTGAAGAGTTCAATGATCTTCTTTCCAAGGGCAACCAGGTCGTCGATGGATGGAGTAAGGGTTTTGTTGGCTTTGAAGAGAATGGAACTCTCACGGGCAAAATCAACCGATATCCCTGCATCTGCTTCGGTAAGCACGCTGCCGGCGGCGGGTATTGTACCCGAAAGTTTGGTGGTAATGGTGACGTTGCCCTGCGAATTATACTCCAGGTCGCCCGGGGTGTCGTCAGGGTTGATGTTGAAGCTGATGTTAAAATGGACAAGATTGGATATCCTGGTGAATTCATTTTTTCGGAATATGCCTACATCTCCCAGGGAAAGGGGCCTGTTGGGCTCCCATGTGGCATAATATCCGAATTTCTTGTGCATCTCTCTTGTGTACTGATCTTTGGGTCCTTTCATCTTTCGTTTTTTTTGAGGTTAATTTCTCTCGCAAATATACAAACAAGAAGGAATAAAACCAAATAAAATTATTGTTTATTGGAAGATGTTTTTGAGACTTCATCGCAGATGATATGGCCCGGGTCAGATTATCCGGAAGTAAATACCGGCGCTTATTTGCACAATAGAAACGACCTGCATTTGCAGGTCGTTGTGGTATTAAATCCAGCCAGATAATATTCAGCCGTTAATGCTGATAAAGGCTTTTCCTATTTTATGAAGATGAACTTTTCCTGTGCAAGGACGGAATTGTTGCTTAATATTGTGCAAAAATAGATTCCTGCACCCCCCAATTGTTCACGGCTCAGGATAAAACCGTTCAGGCTTTCCTGCGTGCTGTACCTGAAAACCGGACGACCGGCTGCATCCCTTACTTCAACTTCGAGCTGGTTTTGGTTTTTATTGTCGAAATTCAACCGGATCATGTCTGCAGAGGGGTTTGGATAAACCGACAGAGCCGGAACCGTATCGGTATTCGCTGCGGCGTTTTCAGCAATAGCGCTTTTGGTATTCCAGAAAGCTATTTTACCGAAAAAAACATCCACTGTGTTCCCGGCGCTGGGGGGTAGTGAATGCGGGAATATAACGCCGGATCCGTTATAATTTCCGGTGACAAAAACATCTCCCTGCGGGTTCAGGGCAAGATCAACCGCTGTTACTGTTCCTGTCTTTGATTGCACAATGTTGTCAGCATCATGCAGGTTCAATCCTCCCATAATGAACTCGGCAATGAAATGCTCCGGATCACCCCCTGAAAAAAGTGTTTTATAGCCTATTGTGATGCTCTGGGAATAGGCTCCCATAAGCCAGAGCCTGTCCTGCCTGATTTTCACACTTACTCCCCAGTCGTCGTTGGCATTGCCGAATCTTATGGCATTCACACACCTTCCATACGGCTCGTATTTGGCAAGAAAAATATCTGCCGCACCGGCGCTGGTCAGGGTTTTGTGCCCGAATTTGTCTGTTCCCTGGAAAAAGCCTGTCACGAAAACCTGATTTGCATCATTCACCGCAACCGAATGACCTGAATTGTGGCAGTGTCCACCTTCATTCCGCGCCCATAAACAATTGCCCTGAGGGTCGTATTTGGCAAGAAACATATCATCAACACCGGTGCTTGTCAAAGTAATATTTCCGAAGGTGGCGCTCGTCTGAAAACTGCCTGTGACATAAATATTGCCCTCGTTATCCGTTGTGATGGAATGTCCATAGTTATAATAACTGCCTGCATTTCCCTTGATCTGTTTCACCCAGATACAGTTGCCGGCCATGTCATACCTTGCAACGAAAACATCCTGGTTTAAAGCATTGAGGGTGACAAAGTTGGGTGTGATGGATGGAACAAATCCAACAACGTTACCAAAGACAATGTGGTTGGTGAAACTCCCCGTTACATAAATATTACCGGCTTTATCCGCGGTGATTGCTGTTCCTTTGGCATCGTAAAAAAAGGGAGAGGGATTCTGATAAGCCGTTCTTACCCACATACAGTGGCCCGAATTGGGCTCCATCCTTGCAATATAAAAGTCTGATCCGTCATCGGTATTGACGGCTGAAAGGGGATCAAAAAGGCATATCCCGTTCGAGAAACTCCCGGTTATATAAAGACCGTCAGGCTCACCGGAAGCCATCCCGTTGATTTGTTTATCAGTACAATACGGGCTGGTCGGACCCCACCAGGGGTTTTCCAGGTTTTTGGCCATCATAAGGTTGCCATTCATGTCGTACCTGAAAATGAAAATGTCATTGCAACCCTGCGCAAGAGGAGGCAGAAGCACATTGGAATTCTGGTCAAGAAGCAATTCCTGGTACTCTCCTGCAACATAAACCGTGTTGAGAATATCCGTGGCAATGCATTTGCCCATGTCCGTGCCATGTGATCCGTATGCGCAGGCCTGGTCCCAGATAAACTGTCCTTTTACGCCCGTAATAATCATAAGTGCGGTGATGGTAAGTATCAGGTTTTTTTGGATGTAAGCTGTTGTTTTCATAATCATAAGTATTTGTCGGTAAATATAATTTTCTGCTAAATAAGCATATTGCAGGGCTGAAATCAATAGCCTCTGAGAAAGCGCAGCCATCCATCGGGAAAACGGGACGTTTGATTGAGAAAGCGGAGGGTCAGCCAGCAGGGGATTTACTATTCTTTTTAACCTGCCACTGTGTAAGCATACACCGGCAGGGTGATCCTCACTTCGGTTCCCGACTTGCCCGGAACACCGGATTGGCCCAGATCGGTAACCCTGACAAAACTTTCTGATTCCGGCTCTTTTTTAATCATTTCAAGCCTTTCAGTTATAATCTTCATTCCCATGGAAACGTGATTTGGCTTGCTGTTCTTTTTTCCTTCCTCAAAGCCTATTCCGTCGTCGGTGATTTTTATCAGAAGACGTTCGTCCTCATCTTTTTCAATGGATAATCCAACCTTACCCTTTTCCTTCGGTAGTATCCCGTGCCAGATGGCATTTTCCACAAATGGCTGGATGATCATATTGGGAATTAAAGTTTTATCAGGATTAATGTTGTCATTTACAGATATTTCATATCCGAGCCGGCTGCCGAAACGCATCCTTTCCAGTTCGAGATAGGCAGTGATTTTTTTCAATTCATCGGCCAGCCTGATCTCACCTTTCCCTGCCCCGTCAAGATTCATACGGATAAGCCTGGAGAATTTCGCCAGATATTCGTTGGCGCTGAAAGTGTCTTTGGTGTTAATAAAATGCTGTATTGAGTTAAGGGAATTGAATATGAAATGAGGGTTCATGGCAGCAGAAAATGCCTGATATTTCAGTTCAGTGATCTTTCCCGTAAGCGCCAGTTTTTCGTTCATTCTTTTTTTTGCGTTCCGGTATCTCACCCATACCAGGAGAAGGGTCGATAAAAGCAGGGTTAAGAATGAAATTTCAATAAAGCCTGTTGTTTTCCAGAAAGGAGGCACGATGTAAAACGGCATTTGTATGGGTTCGGTCCAAACGTTGTTTTCCCCCCTGGCTTGAATCATGAGGTTGTAATTGCCCGGCCCAAGGTATGCGAAATCAAGGGTGTTGCTTCTTGTTTCGGTCCATTCACCGGTTTTGCCCTGAAGTATGTACCGGTAGGATACGGCTTCAGGATTACGGAAATATACCGAAGAAAAGCTCACCTTCAGATGGCTCTCCCGGTAGGGGATTTTTATTTTTCCGGTGACCGGGCCCAACGGAAATCCATCGACCATAAAGTAAAGCCGGGGAACAGTGTACTCATAGCTGTCGTACATTTCAAGGTCAATCACCGAAAGGCCCTGCACCGTTCCCACAAATAAATTTCCAGACTTTGCATCGAAATGCAAAGAGGTGATCTCAGAGGAAATCAACCCTGAATTGCGTGTTAAAAACCGTAGTTTCTGATCTTTCATTACATAAAGCCCGCCCGGTGTTCCTATCCATGCTCTTTGTGTATCATCAAATTCAATGGCTGTGCAGGAGGAGAGATCGTAACCGTCTGTTTCGCAGTATTTTTTAAAACCTGATTCACTATGTACCGCAATACCCCCGGAAGCTGCGATCCATATATTCCCGGCAGGGCCGGCTTTGATTTCCCAGATGCAACTTCCCAGCACAGTATCGCCCGGAAAATCGCGGGCCGTACCGTTTTTTAAAAGCCATAGCCCTTTGCTGGTGCCTGCCCAGATGCCATCAGGCGGTTCAAAAACGATACTGTTGATGCGGTTATACACAAAGTTCTCTTCTTTTTTTTCTCCCAACAGTATGATGGAATCAGTAGTTGCTCCGGGTTCCGAAACAATCAGGTAATTGTACCAACTGCCCCTGATCCTTCCCGACTTTCCCATCCTGCAAACAGAAGTGGGCGGTACCGGTATCAAACCCGATCCCCGGAAAACCAACGCTGAATAACTGCTGTCACCGGTAACAACAAAAGTGGAGCTGTCGCCCGCCGGGGATAATTCCCAAATGTAATCGCTGAATAATGAAGATATTTTTTCCGGACCGGTGATAACGCCATCTTCAATAACAACCAGTCCGCGGTAGGTGCCAACCAGGATTTTTCCCGTGCCATCGGAAACGATATCTGTTATGTAGTTGCTGGGGAATCCGTCGTCGGTGCTGAAGTTGGTAATATAGAGATTGTTGAAACAAAAAATACCCTTTCCGTAGGTGCCGACCCAGATATTTTTCTCATGATCTTCTTTGATGAAATTGATTTCCGTTTCGTCAAAACCAAAACGCGGTCCCACCTGTTTGATTATACCGTTTTCATGACAGAACAGCCCCAGATTTACCACAGAATACCACAGTCTGTTTCCGGAGGCAGGCAAAAGGCATTTGATCCTTTGTTTGTCATTCAGATTCATTTGTATCACCCGGTTACCGGAGTGTTGATCCGCTGTGAATATTTCGGATCTGCCTCCGAACCACAGGTTTCCGTCTCCATCTTCGGATATAACGTAAACCGGGCCGGTCATACCGGCGGGCATGGCATAATCCTTCAACTGTCCGTTGCAATATGAAAACAAACCGGTTGAAGAGCTTAGCAATATAGTTCCGGTCCCGGAGAGAAAAAGGGATATGAATGATCCCGTAATAGTCATTGTAAGGGGTTGTGATCTTGTGCTGTCATTCGTGCACGAGGGAAAAATGTAAAAATTATTCCCGATGAAAGAGAATATGGTGTCGTTGCGTATTACAAAATCATTCAGGAATTCAGGCGCTCCGGGCCCCGGATCGCAATGGCTGAATTTCCCGTTTCTGAACACATCTATCCCCTTACCGTAAGTGGAAGCAAAAATGGAACCGTCATCCGAAACAAATATCCCGGTTACGGAATTATGCGAGAGTTTGTCTTTGGTGGTGAAATTCCTGAAACTTTTCCCGTCGAACCTGCTGATGCCATTGTCGGTCGCAAACCAGATATATTTGCCGGTATCCTGAACCATACCGAATACTATCGAACTTGACAACCCATCCTTAACCGTATAAGAGCGGCAGGGATACAACTGGCTGTGTGCCGGAAGAAGAACAAGACTTAGCCAGACCACTGCCGTATATTGTAACCACCCTTTCATGATGTATTATTTCATAGTTAAAAGATGCCGGTGCACTTTTTCCATAAAAAAGCCATGACGCCTTTTGGCAATGGCCAACTCCGTGGCATCGGAAAGGGTCACCATGCCCCCGTCTTTTTTGCTATATTTTTTTAGATGCCTGATATTGATGATATGTGTTTTATGAATGCGGATGAAGCGTTCAGGATCAAGTATTACCTCGAAATCCTTGATGGTGCGAGAAACTACGATCGGGCCCTGAGCCACAGTGTAAATAGTAGTGTAGTTGTCGTCGGCTTCAAGCCTGATGATGTCATCGGTTTCCACAATCTCAAAGCCATTGAGATGGGACACTGCCAGCTTTTCGGGTAATTCTGCAGAAGGAGGCAAATATCCTTCATTTCTGATTTTGTCACTCACCTTTTTTATGGCCGCCTGCAGTTCTGTTATGCTGATGGGTTTCAGAAGATAATCCAAAGCATTGGCTTTCACAGCCTGTATTCCGAAACCGGCATGAGCGGTTACAAAGATCACCAGAAAACTGCGGCGGCTGAAAAGCTCCAGAAACTCAAATCCATTGATGTTGGGCATGTTGATATCCAGGAAAACAAGCTCAGGTCTGACAGACTCAACAAGGTTCCGTGCCTCAACCGCAGAGGCGGCCAATCCGGACAGTTCCACTTCGGGGCAGTATGATGAGAGCAGGCTTTCCAGATTTCGCCTTCCCGGTTCTTCATCGTCAACAATGATGGCACGTATTTTTTTCATATCAAATAAAATGTAAATCTAT
>JAFGME010000209.1 GCA_016927695.1 Bacteroidales bacterium | reverse complement strand
GATAAAATGCATATTACGTCCCTACGGGACTCAGGTTAAATTATTAACTGTCATTCTACCAATATACAATCCCTGACGGGATTGTCCTGTCAGGGATAAAATACCGGTAGAAATAAATTGACCCCCGAAACCTGGCAAGTTCCGTAGGGACGTAATCAATTAAATTGTTTCAGAAAGATGAAATATTTTATATCGGCCAGTAGTGATTGAATATATCAGAATAGTTCAGAAGCTCCATAAAATAAAAAAAGGCTGCTCAGAAAGAACAGCCTTTTTATGTAACAATTCAGTCTGTTATTTAATCCGGAACCTGGTTGCCCAAGCCGGCATTGGCGGTCCAGATATCCAGCTTGTCTCCGTTCTCTACATTGCCATTCATGTTGTAATCCCCCTGTTTGTAGCCGGAAGTTCCTGATTCAATTGCCCACACACCAATCTTGTCACCCGTTGTGATCTGACCGTCACAATCCCCGTCGCCGGCGATCATGCCCCAGATACCGGGCGCAATTTCTTTGTGGGCATTCGAACCGCCATAAACCTTGGTGACGGCATTGGTGTAATCATAAGTGTAAACATTACCGCTGGCGATAAGCGGTGTGTTCGACATAATGCCCAGATGGTTCCTGTGCCAGACCACAACGTACAGATCGTAATTTACCTGAAGGTCGAATTCCATATTGCTGCTGCCGTCCACCCCGACAATGGAACCGTCGCGGAGGATCAAACCTGCCTGCCTGCCAATCATGGAAGCAGAGCCTGCATTGGCGGCCGGCCCGTTGGTTTCGCGCAGTTCAACAAGCACCCAGTCAACCACATCGCCATTGGGGATGGGATTGGCGGTTTCTGTGCCTGTGTAGTTGTAAGGAGGCATATTGTAAGGTTGTGCTGTTGGCAGGAACCCATACGAATTGAGCCAGGGTTGCATGTTTGTTCCGTTGAACGGCCCCTGCAGCCAGGCTTTCAGATCAAGCTCGATGTTGTCGGGAGCAGGCGTTCCGGTGATGGAAAAGTCGTCGATGGCCATATCGCTGGTATAGCTTGTCCCGGTGATGCCCCTGAACCTGAGCCGGATCTGTTCCCCGACATAGGGTGTGAGGTCAACGGTGCGGTTGAACCATGTGTTCCCTAAATTACCCGAGAGTACGGTCATGATGTCGTTGGTCCAGACTCCGTTCACATAAATATCCAGATGCAGTGATCCCATGGCAGCGCCGTACATGTGGTACCAGAAACTGAGCTGTGCATCAATCACGGTACCCAGATCGAAGAGCGGGGTGACCAGGTTGGCGGTCTTGCCTGGGTTATTCGGGCTGGAAGATTCAGTGTAAACATAATATCCTGTGCTTGTACCTGTGGTATGGTCAACTGAAGGGCCTGTCCCGCTTGAAGGCGTTCCCCCGGCATCGGGAGTCCAGTTAAAATCATCGTTGATGGAATTACTCCATCCGGTTGGAAGTGATCCGCCAAGGTCAAAATCAGTGGAGTATGGAACAGCCGTTGGCAAGATAGGTGCAAGTGGTGGGAAGATAATGTAATCGATCCAGGCACAGTCGCTTCCGCTCACAGTGTTGGCATCTTTGATATAGCTCCATTGGAAGGTATGTGCACCGGCTGATACGCTATAGCTAAGCTGACCCCATGCCACTGTTCCGGCCCAGGCTCCCTGTTCCGAACCATCGATATAAAACCTCAGGTAATCATAGCCGGATTCGGAAGAAACTTTCCGGTAAAAACTAATATTTCCTGCCGTAGAAACATTCACCGTGATAAAGAGATGTGTGCTTGCATTGTCACCAATTGCACCTGATTTGGCACAGTATGTCCCTTCATACGGGCTTTCTGTTACAACAGTCCAGTTAGCGCCACCTCCTGTTTCCCATTCGAATTTCGTCATATTTCCGGTTTCCCAGTCTTCGAGAATAAGTCCGACAGTTTTGTAGAAGGTTTCAGAATCGGAATAAACCCCTGCCACGGCATCGTAAGCCAGGTCAACGGATGTGCCAATGGGCGTGCCGGCAGCCACAGAAATTTCGAAGGAAGCATTCACTGTTCCTCCTCCCGGTATGGCGCCAAGATTGTCAGTCCCTTGAATAATGGTGATGTAACTGCTTCCGGAAGTCAGTGTTCCTGTGCATGCCGGGCTGGCCGAGCTGCCGGTGTTGGAAGTGGCGATCAGCAGGGTGGCCGTTTCACCCGGATCCAGCATCCCGTTTCCATTACCTCCTGCAACATCATTGATCGTCATATTCCCAATACCGATCACCGGTGCATGCAGTGCAATGGTGAAACTGCCGTTCCATGTATCCTTGGCGTTGCCGTTGATCACGAGGCTGAAATCGACCACATGCCCGTCGGGAACGTAGCTGTCAACCGAAAAGGCAAAAGCGTTGTTCTGGGTTGCAGTGGCGCCGGCAGCGATGGTTCCGTAAGTCTGATAATTGTCGGTAATGGTAACGTATGTATCGGAAGTTGACAAAGTGACGTTTACGTTATTGGCTGCGGCATTGCCTGAGTTTTCGATGGCCAGATGAAGTAAAATATTCTCCCCATAGTCAGCCATTCCGTTGTTGTTGCCTGCAGCATCGTTAATAGTGTGGGATTTGTAAGCAAGATATGGCCCGTTGGGTGCGATCACCGTAACTGTGGAGGCATATCTGTAGTAATTTTGCTTGGTCACGGTCACAATCATCTGGTCGCCGACATTCAGTACCGGAATGGTTATGTTGACGGGTGAGCCTGTTCCGTTGGCTGTTCCCAGGATTACTCCGTTGCATGTCAGCGCAATAAACGAGCCTGCATTGGCAGTAACAGCAAAGCTTGTGCTTCCCTGCATGAGGACGGCATCGTGAGAAACCGTAAGATATTGCGGCACTTCTGAGTAAATGGTGTTGAAAGCTCCGCCATGATGATGGAACAGGTGGTAAGTAACCTGCTTGTTGCTTGTGTTATACGGCCATGATGAGTTAGCAAGGAAAATCTTACCTGCGGACTGCGCAAAGGCCGGATAAATGAAGTTTGTCGGGAAAGTAGTGCCATAGCCCGGCATGAAATTGGGCCACATATTATCATACATCCCCCACACATAGGCATCGTTCACAAAGGAGTAGGAAACTTCGGAGGCCGCATTTACCCCGATGGCGCCCGAGTAGTTGCCGCTATAAGTGTAACGATGGAATTTTTCGGTGAAGACCTCAGAGCTGTAATTGTATTTCCCTGTAAGACAGTTCGTTGAAAAAACAAAGGTGAGGTCAAGATTGGTGAGTCCGTTGATACTTGTGGAGGAATAATTCGGTTCTCCCCATCCCTGTTCGTATCCATGGTCCCTGTGCTGCATCATGAAGGCCCCGCTGTTGATGGCATTGTTGATCATGGTGGCGGTGCCGCCCGACCAGCCTCCCCATGTGGAGGGAGAAGATGGGATGTATCCTAAACCGCTCGGGCCGAAGTAGTTTACCACCGTGGCTGTATTGGTGGCTGTTGACCAGGAGGCGCCCGGTGTTCCGCTGTAAATTTCATTGATTCTGACCGGGTTCTTGCCCAGAACATTGGTCCAGAAACCGTGAACAACGGAGGTGCAAATCTGGAACCACCTTTCGGTCTGCCATCCGCAGGCTGAAATCGGGTGATCATAAAAGTTGGGATTAGTGGGAGGGGTTCGCTCGTATTTCAGTATCTTTCCTATCATTGTATTCAGATGGGTGGCATTCTGGGCGGTCATCCTTGCATGAACCATGTCGGGCAGGTGGTCGCCGTTGATATCGGCGTAAATGTTATCCGATACACAGTAACTGTTGTATATTGGAGAGGTAACGGTACTGCCGCTGGTGCCGTAGTCGCCGATGATCAGAAATGCAACGGGAGGTATTGTCCATGTATTGTAAGCATTGTTAATATAGTTTTCAATAGCAGTGGTGGTGTTGCCACCGATTTCTGTGGTTGTGACAACCCCTGTACGGATTCCCTGCAATGTCCTCCATTTTTTCAGGGAGTCGGCCCAGGCGATGAAAGTTGCATCGTTTGGCACGATTATAAGGTATTCATAATCAGGCGTTTCAGATGGATCTTTCGGTTTTTCATAATCCATGGTCGGGATGGAGTTGAAATTAAGGACGGCATCATAAAGTATGGGGTCGAACCAGCGGCTCCTGAGCCTGTCCTCCCCGAAATGACCGTTGCCGCCTGAAAAAGTGACCTCAATCTCCAGATCCCTGTAAATGATCAGTTCTTTTGTCACCGGATTATACTGGAATGGCGTGATCCCTAACATGACCACATCCAGACCCCTGATGGCCGTTTGATCATCAAGCATAACGGGGTTCTGTGGGTAATAGGCATCTTTGGTGTAGATCTTTGCATTTTTTTCGTAATGCAGGGGGCCGTCTTCCGTTTCCAAAGGAATACGCGGTGCAGGAGCGATTGAAATAATGTCAATTACTTCCGACCTTGATGAAATGATTTTGAAAGCGGCGGTAGCTCCCTGCGGTATGGCGATATACCTCGACATCCCCGGCAGATTGGGCGCCCCTTCGTCATTGGGAAGAAATACTCCCGGAAGGTTCAGCATTTTCATGCTTTCCCCGTCGAGATCCATATCCTCCATGCTGAAGTTTTCGATGGAGAAGCTGAGGCGCAGGTGAGTGGAGTTTTCATCTTTCACCGTTATGCCGGTTTTTCCCCAGCTGTCGGTGTACCTGACTTCATCCGCAGTTGCTGCAAAGAAAATAAGCATTAAAACAACCGCGAAAAGACTTTTGAAATTGTAATAGTTTTTCATACCTTGATGTGTTGATTTGTTATCAAATAATTTCCCAACAGGACAACGGCAAATTTAATTAAGTGATATGTAATATGCAAGCAAAATCGAAAAGCTTTTGAATTTTGTTTGTCCCCGGCTAACGGATGCCTGCAAAAAAATGATGTTAAGCCTGAATAAATCAATACTTTTGCCCCTGAAAATTTTATCATTTGAAGAATCAGCGTCATCCTGCAGTTGTTTATGCCATTGCCCTTGCCGCAATGCTTTTCTGGGGACTGTCCTTTGTATGGACAGCCATAGCGCTGAAATATTATGAACCGTTTACCATCCTTTTCATCCGGCTTATTTTTTCTTCGGGATTGCTGTTTCTTTTTCTTTGGTTGTCGGGTCGTTTTCAAAAAATCAAGGCTTCCGATTACAAGCTGTTCCTGCTTTCATCCTTTCTGAATCCGTTTCTTTATTTTATCGGGGAAACCTTCGGGATCAAATACACATCCTCCACCATCAGTGCGGTGATTATCGCCACCATTCCTGTTTTTACCCCCATTGCTGCGATCTATGCATTGAAGGAGAGGCTATCGGTACTGAGTTTTGCCGGTCTGATCGTTTCCTTTTTTGGAATATTGATCATGCTGGTCGAAAAAAACCTCAACCTGGCTGCATCGCCGTTAGGAATTTTCCTTCTCCTTTTTGCAGTGGCTTCGGCCATTGGCTATTCCGTCTTCCTGAAAAGACTCACCCAAAAATATTCTGCCATCACCATCATTGCAGTACAAAACCTGCTCGGGGCGGCTTACTTCCTTCCGTTTTTCCTGGTTTTCGGATTAAGCTCCTTTCTCAGGGTAAGCATTACCCCTGAACTGGCAGGCTCCATGGCGGCGCTCATCATTTTTGCCTCTTCCATGGCATTCATCCTGTATACTGTTTCCACCCGTGAAATCGGCATCAGCAGAACCAATGTTTTTTCAAACACCATT
>JAFGME010000208.1 GCA_016927695.1 Bacteroidales bacterium | reverse complement strand
CCTATATTAGTTCTTATTATTTTTGCAATTACCTGAAAGTTCATTTTGATTTGCGGGATAATCCTGAAAGGATTAAATATGAATAGCTTTGCACGAAGTGCATGGTAAGATGAAGTGAAAGCAGTAACGAACCCTTAAAGGGTTCAATAAACATTCCTGCCAGGAGTAAGAGACGCACAACTTGAAAGGGGATGGCGACCGCAGCCGGGTTTGCCTGATTTCCAATGACCCGAAACCATTGGATGAATATCCACCTCACCGGCCGGTTCTTCGCCGGCCATTTATCAACCCGCCAGAACACTCCCTGGGGTCAGACGGATAGCTGTTTGAATTACGCTGTACGATATCTGACATAATAAAACAGCCCGGCCTTCGGAAAACATCCTACCGGCAGGGATGCTTTGAGAAACTATTTAACCTCGTTTCGTCAACAAGGGCAGGAAAACGGCCTGTTCATTGGTAGCTATCCGGCCATACCTCCTGAGCTATGGGAGCACTAATCGGAAGCCTATGTTGTTGTTGCTATTGCCCGGACTGTTGTTGTTGCGATTGGCAACCTTGCAGTTGTTGGCATTGTTGTTCCAGCGCCCGCCCCGATTCACGTGGTTGGAGCCCTCCGGCCGATTTCCTGTTTTTGTATTTGTATTAATCTTAATTGCTTTGATTGAGCATGTTCCAAAAAAGCGTACAATGGTGTTGTATGCCTCGAAAACTCCTCTTGTGTCCAAATTCCTGCTCTCAATAATTGATGATACTTGTTATCCTTTCTGCAAAACCGCTGCTTTCTGTGCTTTGTCAACCGTATTTTATCCGGAAAAACAACATAGCCAAGGAAAGGCAACCCCCTGGAAGCATGGTTCAGGCGTGCAGGTTTTACTGCCAGTTGCAGGATGTTTTCAAGATAATTCGTAAAACCTGTTACTTTATCTAACAATAACTTTTTATCATTTGCCCACAGCACCATGTCGTCCATATATCTGACATAAGCAGGAACCTGAATTTTCTCCAAAAGGAAATGATCGGAATTGGCCAGATAAAAATTGGCAAAATGCTGGCCGGTAAGATTGCCGATAGGCAAACCTTTGCCCGGCGTTGAATGATAGCTTCAAATTATTTTATTGAACAAATCAAGCAGTTTTTTCTCCTCAAACCTTTTGGATAATAGATTATTTAAGGTTTCATGAGGAATTGAATCGAAATATTTTCGAATATCCAGCTTACAAAACCAGCGATATCTCTTTTGATTCCTTTTGGCATAATCGAGCGCAACATACTGCCCTTTTCCAATCCGGGTGGCGTAGCTGTGATAAACCTGAAACCGCTCAAATACAGGATGGCAAACATTGATAATGGCATGATGCAACACCCTTTCATTAAAGGGAGCCGCACATATCAAGCGTTTTTTGGGTTCATACACCGCGAAGAAACTGTAATTCCCAACAGCAATATTTCCCGTCATCAATTGTTCCCTGAGGTTGGCCAGGTTTTCGTTTAAATGTTTTGAATAGCAGTAAACGCCGGGTTTGTGCTCCTTGCTTCTTTTGGCTCTTATAAATGCCAGGCGCAAATTATCGGGATCGCATATCTGCTCGTTAAGACTTGTTGGCATGTTCACTTCATACTGTTTTAATCATTTTTCGACAGTTCCACGATTCTTTTCCCGTATTTTTAGACTTTCTTTTGGCCGAATCCTTTCATCGTCAAAAGAGACTGCACGCTTATTTCATCCAGCTTTGCAATTTCTGCCAATTCCTGATCTGTAGCCACTGCATATGCGGGAACAGCATCTTCTGCTACCAGTTTTTTCCTTGCCTCACGGAGCTTTGAAAAAACCTTAAAAGTGGCCTCGTCCAACTCATTTTTATAATCCTTTTTTAACAGTTCTTTTTTCTGGTAAGTGACCTGCGAACCAATATACTTAACACAAAAGCACCAGAAAGCCCCCTTTTCATTTGATACCAGTTGATTCTCAACCTCAAGGATCTTTTGTGTACGCAAAAAGCGGTTCAGTTCTTCTTAAAATGTACCGTTGTCTCTTACAGGTATGGTAAATAACTTTATCTGCATTACATGTTTTTTGATTAGTAGAAAGTTGAAAGTATAAAGGACATCGTCTAACTTTCCTAACCTTCAGACCGCTCAAAGCGGTCTGAAGGTTATTTTATCACTTTATACTTTTTTCCCCGAAAGCCAGATAATAAAGCCCTTTTTGCCTCCGCTCCGCTACGGCCTTTGGGCTTTGTTTATTGGCTTTCTTTAGCTCAGGAGGTATGGCCTGAGCTACGCTGAACTATGGGAGCACTAAGCGGAAGCCTAAGCTGTAGCTGCTATGGCCCGGACTGATGATGTTGCGAAAGGCAACCTTGCAGTCGCTGGCACCGCTGAACCAGCTTCCGCCCCGAAGCACGCGGTTGGAGCCCGTAGGAGGCCCTGTAGGGTTGTTATTGCTGTAAGGGAATGTGCTGCCATACCAATCACCACACCACTCCCACACATTACCGCTCATGTCGTGCAACAACAGTTCGTTTTCTGTCCTTGTGCCTACAGTATGGGTATGTCCACTGCTGTTTACATCGTACCAGGCATAATTCACCAACTGGGCTTCAACATTGGTTCCTGCCCACTGGTGGCTATAGGTGCCTGCTGTCTGGCCTGCTGTAGCGCCCCGTGCCGCCGCTTCCCATTCAGCTTCGGTGGGCAACCTGCCGCCTGCCCATACACAGTATGCGTTGGCGCCATACCAGGTCACTTCAATTACCGGGCAGTCGTCTGTTGCCGCATAGCTGCTGCCGCCAAAATAAAAGTCGCTGCCGTCATGGTCTATGGCGCAATCGGGATCATCCATATCAATGTATTCCACATTTCCATATGAAGGATCGTTGAAACTGCCGTTGGCGTTGCAGCCAATGTCGTTCAAAAAGTCAATGTACTGAGCATGGGTGATCTCGTACTTGCTCATCTGAAAGCTGCTGATGGTTACATCCGTGCCGTTGAGCGGAAAAACACCACCAGCTACTGTTATCATTGGCACAATAGGTGGAAACTGCTGCGAAGCAGTCAGTCGAATCTGCATCTGGTTGCTGTAAGTGCCTGGGTATTCGGCACCGAACCTCCATTCTATCTGCTTGCCTGTACCGGGCATTACGCCTGCCCCGGCATCGCCGGTAACACTGTCGGCAGGGCTGAAGTTCACGCCGCCATCGAAACTCGTCTCTACAGTAATATAGTAATCGGGTTCAGGCCCTGTCAGATCGTACATTATATCAATGATCATCGAGCCGTCCGTTCGTTGAGCAGGAAGGATATTGGTGATGGAACCGGTCTGGGCAAAGGAAAGGCCGGCGAGGACGAGAAGCGCTGTTGTAAGTATTGATTTTTTCATCTTTTATTTTTTTGAGTGATTTACGTTTTTTAATTTCTAATTTCTAATTGATCTAATTTCTAATAAATACCCAATTAAAAAGTTTCAAATCCCAAAAAGCTGCAATTCGCTGAAATTGGTCATTATTTCTTTGGTCATTGGACATTTCTTAGATCAATTAGACATTAGATCAATTAGGTCAATTTTTCTCTTTCTACTTTCTAACTTTCTACTGAATGACCTGCGAACTCCTCCCGCTGTTCGGCGCCCACATATCCAGCTTATCCTGGTTGTTCACGTTGCCGTTCATGTCGAAATCGCCTGGCTTGTAGCCTGAGGAGCCTGATTGGGGCACCCAGACGTCAATCTTGTCGGAGTTGTTCACCTGTCCGTCGGCATTGCCATCGCCGCCTGCCATTGCCCAGATGCCGGGAACCACTTCCTTGTGGCCCAGGGCGCTGCCAAATACCTTGTTCATCCCATCCGTAAAATCGTAACTGTATTGGTTTCCATTAGCGCTAAGCGGTAGAGACGACATGATGTCGAGATGGTTGCGGTGCCGGACCACGGCGAACAGGTTCTGATTCACTTCTATTCCATACTGCAGAGGGTTGCTGCCGTCAAGTGTTACAATGCTGCCGTTTTCCATGATGAAACCGGCCTGCATGCCTGCCGTTGTGGCGCTCGTTGCAGATTGCGCATCCGCTGCATCCCTGACCTCTATCAGCACCCAGTCCACAACATCGTTGTTGGGCATGGCTGCTACGGTTTCAGATCCACTGTAGTTCCATGGCGGCTGGTGGTATGGCTGTGACAGCGGAACATACCCGAAAAAGTTCAGGTACGACAACATCCCCGTTCCGGCAAAAGGCCCTTCGAGAAAGGCTTTCAGGTCGACAAAAATCCCTTCAAGGGAAAAGACGCCATCGCTTTGATCGAAAGCGGTCAGGCCAAACTCATCCTGAACGAATACCTTTACCATAGCCAGGTCTGTAATCACCTGGGGGGCAGATACATATGCCGAGTCGTTGTCGGGAAGGCCGGTGGCAACAAGGCTGTATGTTGCGCCTCCATCGGTACTCACTGAAATGGTTACCGGTGCGGCGCCAAAGCTGTCGTCAGCGGCATCCCATTTCACCAATAATGGTTCTGCATAATAATATGCCTCGCCCCCGTTTGGAAGGATCACCGTTACCGTGGGTGGTTTGCTGTCGCCGGTGAAAAGACCGGAGACAGCGGAGAAACTTTCATCAAAGGTGAAGTAATCATCACTCCCGTCAAGACCTTCAAGTCCGAAATTATCATTGGCGATTACCCAGGCTTTGGCAAAATTTGTAACTGTGCCGGGAGGTGTAATCACCGCCGTTCCGCTGTTGGGCAGGCCGGTAGCCACAATGGTGAATGACCCTCCCTGTTCGGTGCTGATGCCGATGGAGATGGGTAAAGGGCCGAAGGAGTCGTCAGTGGCCGTCCATTCCACGGTGAGCGGATCGGAGAAGCCGTAGGATTCCCCGCCGTTGGGGATGATTACCGTCACCTCGGGCGGTTTGCTGTCGCCCGTGAACAGGCCAGAGACACCGGAAAAAGGCGTTTGCGACAGGCCTGTAAACAAGGGCAGCATGAAAATCAGAATTATTAGTTGTTTCATAAGATAAGATATTGGTTATTGAATAAGAGTGTCGCGGGCGCTGATATGTATAAAGGCAGGCAACCCATGGTTACACCGGTTTTTGAACAGAAACCACAGGGCAAAAAAACATTTTCTGAATACAGATAAAGCCCCGGATTATAAGCGTTTACAGAGAGAGAGAGTGTGTGTGTGTGTGAATCTGGTGACGAAAACAGGCTGTATACAAGGGAGATGATTCCCTTTCCAAAAATGCCTGGTATGGATTTCATCATTTTATTTTACACGGGTGTGTGCTTTTTCAATAGCAAACATAAGAATTATTTCTGATGTTGAGGAAATTATTTTTAAAGAGTTGCCATCTTCTTGTTTTGATTTAAGAACAAGGAATTCGGATTTTTGATTTGTGAAGTTTTGTTAATGCCTAAATTAAGTT
>JAFGME010000207.1 GCA_016927695.1 Bacteroidales bacterium | reverse complement strand
GGGCAGGTTTTTCGTCGTCATCGCAGTCACTGCCCTGCTCGCCGGTGCAGCCCATGGTAAAGGCGCCGCCTTTGACAAGCGCCATCTGCTCGCCGAACGGGTCGTGGAATTCGGAAACATCGTAAGAAAAGCTGCTTTTCCCCCCCTGAGTCACGGTAATGGCCTCCTGCACCACTTTGCTATTATTAGTGAGTCTGATGTTGTGCGTTCCAAACCCCAGGGTAAGGGTCGCAGGGGTATGGCCCTGCTCTTTCCCGTCCACCTCCAGCCGGGCGCCGGAAGGGTCGCTGGCGATGGTTACCTCCATTCCGGCAGGAAGCGTCTCGCTGATCATGGTGGAGCCGCCACTTGTAATGGTTATTTTTTTGGTAACCGTGCCAAAACCTTGCTTTTCGAGTGTCAGGGTGTATTCCCCGATCAGCAGGTTGTTCAATGTAACGGGGGTGGTTCCGTAATTTTTCCCGTTCAGGCTGACCGATGCTTTGGGCGGATTGCTTACCACATCTGCGCTTCCTGTGACGGGAACAGGGTCAAGGGTAATTTTCTTCCGGTCCCCTGCCAGCAGTTGCACATCCTGCCTGGCGTTACTGTGCCTGTCCTTACGGGCCTCAAAGGTATATACCCCGGCGCTTAACCTGCCACTCCAGGTTCCTGTACCCCGGCCTTCGTTATTGATAAACAAACTGGCGTCTTCAGGAAGTTCTACCTCCACCACTGCAAAATTAGGGGCCATGTCAAGGGTGATGGTGGCGGTCTGGCCATCGGTTACAGCTATTTTCCCGGTTGCCGGACTGTACTGTTCCTTGACCACCTTTACCGTATATTCTCCGCTTTTCAGCCTGTCGCTTTTCCCGTTGGTCACAAAACCGGCATCCTCGTTGTCGATCATCACCATGGCTCCTGTTTCGGGAAAGCTTATCACTTCAAGGTATCCGTAATTGGGTTGCAGTTGAATATGTATCTCTTCTTTCTTTTCAGCAGTGATGTTGATCTTTCCTGCCTGCGGGTGGTATAACGGGGCTTCAGCCCTGTATGTGTAGCTTCCGGGAAGGAGCTTTTTCTGTAATGCGCCTGTACCCTCGAACTGCTCATCCAGGTAAATCAGCGCCCCGGAAGGTTCGGCGGTGATCAGGAGCCACTGGCTCTTCAGTTCCGGGGCTATCACCTTTGTTTCAATGCTGCCTGTCACCAGCTTCATCTCATACACCGTAGCAGCTTCGATGGGCAGAGGGTAAGCATAATTGCGGAGGATGCCCAGTTTATCATGCATAATGGTAAGGCTTCTTGCCCCGCGAGGGACATATAACCAGTATTCGCCGGTTTTACGTTCGGAGCTCACAATACTGAGGGAACCGCCGTCAAAATCAAAGCCCGTTTCCGGGGTGACAATCTTGATAAGGGCGGCTAACTCGCCGTTCAGGTCTCTCTTTGGAGAGTGTACGCGTGCATCCAGGTCATTTTCAAGCAGGCGAAACGACTCTATGGATATCTGGCTGTGTACAAAAAAATAAATTAACAGGGAAAAAAATGTAAAAACAACTCTTCTCATGCTTACAAATTTCAACATGCTAAAATATTAAAAAATCATTTAATAAGGTTTAATTATAGTTTTATAGTTCGACAGACGTATGCAAGATATTTCAACGCCAATCGCTCAGTTATAAATGAAAATATTCAGTTCTGCTTATCCCAAACCTTATAAGTTTTGGTGCAATTTATAAATACAGCGCAATCAGAAGGTTCCCTGCACCTGTCCGTTTATGTTTATGCCTCAGTGTAAAGAAAAAACTATCTTTGTGCCCGTTAGCTGATCACATCCTGATGAGGACAATACAACAATTATTAAACCCGGGCTTTGTTTTCCAAATCGTGTTTTGGATAGTTCTTCCATTGGTACTGGCAGGGCAGCATCCCCGCCGGATGGTGGCAGAATGGGAACCTGCAGTGGGTACACTTATCAGGTGGCCATTGGGGATACCGTCTGACCTCGTGGCCGAACTGGCTTCTGACGACAGCCTCTTTGTGCTGGTAGAATCCTATTATCAGCGGGACCAGGCCATAAACGCCTTTACCGGCTGGGGTGTGAACATGAACCATTGCCGTTTCATTTTTGCCCCCACATATTCGCACTGGACACGCGACTGGGGTCCGCAGTTTATTTTTGATCAAAACGGGAAAGGGGGCATTGCCGACCCGGTGTTCAACGGCTATCCCTGGGTGCCGGGATGCTTTCAGGAGCAAAACGCTTTGCCGGAGATAAGCCCTGAGCGCCCTAAAACCAAAGGCTGGGAAGAAGACGATGCGGTGAACATTATTTTAGCCGACTCATTCCGTTGCCCCCTGATCTCCCTGCCGGTTTATCTCACCGGCGGCAATATTATGACGGACGGACAGGGCACCGCGGTTTCCACAAAACAGATGCTGGATGAGAACTACCCTGGCTGCGATGAGGAATGCTTCAGGAAAACCGCCATGGATTCCCTGGGAATCAACCGTTACCTCATTGTTGATAATCCTGAAATTTTCGGCATTCAGCACATCGACTGCTATGCCAGGTTTCTTGATGAAGAAACCGTCATGGTCAAAGAAGTGTTTGTATGGCATCCTGAGTATGATTGTGTGGAAGAGCTTGCGCATACTTTCATGAACGACACCTCCTGTTATGGCCGCCCCTTTAATGTTGTCAGGGTCTATTGCGATTCATACAACGGCAACGAAACAGCCGCTTACACCAACAGCCTCATCCTGAACAGGAAAGTTTTGGTGCCCTTGTTTGGCATTGCCTCCGATCAGGAAGCGCTCAACACCTATGCTGCCTCCATGCCCGGGTATGAAGTGTTGGGCTTTCCTTATAGCGAATGGTATTATTACGATGCCCTGCACTGCCGCACGATGGGGATTTTCGACAGAAAAATGCTGATAATCAGGCACAAACCATTACAGGGGAATATACAGGTTGATCCTGACCTGAAAATCAGGGCCATGATCGACGACCGGAGCGAAGCAGGGCTGATACCCGATGAATTGTTGCTGCATTGGAGAGAAGAGGGAAGCAACTCATGGAACATCTCCGTATTTGCGCCCCTTACCGGTCTGGATTCATTTGCGGCCACCATGCCTGTGCAGATTCCCGGGAAGATCATGGAATACTATATCAGCGCAGCCGATGCATCGGGCAGGGTGGAAAGCCTGCCGCGTCCGGCGCCTGCCGGTTTTTACAGCTTCACGCTTATGGATACGGTTACCTCCATCCGGGAAAGGGATCCGGAGGCAGTTGCCGTTCGTGTCTTCCCGACCGTTTTCAGGGATCGGCTGAATGTGGTTTTTTCATCCGGAGGAATTCAAACGGTAAGAATCATGATTCTTGATGCCTGGGGAAGAGAGGTGGACCTGCTCTTTGCCGGCGACCCGGCAGATGCCGGAAGGGGGCTGATTTGGGACGGAAAAACAAAAAACGGAAATGACAGTTCTCCGGGATTGTATTTCGTGTCGGTGAAAGGTGATGGCATCTCATCTGTCAACAGGTGCTTTAAAACAAAATAAATCCTGAACTCTGTCCACAATGGTTTGTGGATAATTGCGTTCATTACGCTGAAAACTCTTTGCAAATCATTTTATTTTTGCCGGGTGAGTGTTGAGATAATGAAGAAAGGAAGGATGTTGTTATTGTGGATTGTTTTTTTGAACATGTTCGCCGGAGAAGCCTTTCCGGCGTCATTTTCCGGCAATGTTTCAGATCCCGACTCTGCTTTGGTAATTGTTCCCGACAGTCTGAAAGCATGGAGATACGGCGGAAATATCAACCTGTCGTTCAACCAGATGGCTTTGTCGAACTGGTCTGAAGGAGGGGAAAGCACCATCTCCGGGGTCACTTTTGCGAAATTCAGGGCCAATTATTCAAAAGATAATTTCAAGGCGGACAATTTCCTGAATGTAACCTATGGTATGAACTGGACCAAAGAAAGCGGTATCAGAAAAACAGACGATAAAATCGATTTGGGGTCAACCTGGGGGTACAGCGCTTTCAAAAACTGGTACTACAGCTCCAACATCAACCTTAAATCACAGTGCAGTAAGGGGTATAAATACCCGGATGATTCCACCAGGGTTTCAAACTTTTTTGCCCCGGCAAACCTGTTGGTTTCGTTAGGGCTTGAGTATAAACCCTATGAAAACATGTCGCTTTTCCTTTCACCGGCCAGCGGCAAATTCATTTTTGTGATGGACCGGGAGCTGGCCGACCAAGGGGCCTTCGGTGTGAAACCTGCGGTAAGGGACACATCAGGGGCTGTCGTTGAGCCGGGAAGGAATTTCAGGGCAGAATTCGGCATCAATGTCATCTTCAGTTACAGGGCTGAGATACTGAAGAATGTCGATTTCGACTCTAAAATCAATCTGTATAACAATTATTTAGACTACGAACATGCCAACCGGTGGAACATCGACCTCGACTGGGAATCCTCCTTCAACTTTAAAATCAACAGCCACCTCTCTTCCAATCTGTATGTTCATCTGCTCTATGACCACAACATCAACCTCCCCACTTATGAGGTCATTGACGGAAAAAAGACGGAGGTTGGCAAAGGGCCCAAACTGCAGGTTAAGGAGAACTTTGGCATCGGGATATCCGTGAGGATATGAGGATTTCCCGGCCCTTATGTTTTTTGAGTATTTTTATCCCGTTGTTGGCGTTCATTGTGAAAAACAGAATCATGTATAATTGGGGTTAAATGGATAATAAGTACATTTGATATTTATTAAAAATTCGCATAATGATTAGAAATAAGTTAAGACTAACAAACATTAATCTTGTTGGATATAAATCAATAAACTCCAATGGTCAGAATATTCCTATTGGGGATATTACAATTTTATTGGGAGCAAATGGAGCAGGGAAAAGCAATCTAATATCTTTTTTCCAGATGCTTAATTATATGACTACCGGAGCTTTACAAACTTATATTGGTCAAAGTGGTTCTGCTGACTCTTTGCTTTATTTTGGTTCAAAAAAAACAACTCGACTTGTTGCAGAAATTACATTTTCTGACTCAACCTCAATGGACAAGTACAATTTTAGCCTATCTCATGCTGCAGGTGACACTTTAATATTTACAGAGGAAACAATAGTTTGGCAATCTTCTAATAAGACTAATCCTTTCAAAATTTCATTAGACCCGGGTGTTAAAGAATCTGGCCTTTATGACTATTGCAAGAAAAAAGATGCAAAAACTGCTCGAATTATTTTCAAGCTTCTTAAAAATTGTCAAGTGTTTCAATTTCATGATACATCAAAAGAGGCAAAGATTCGAAATAGTGGTTATATTAATGACGGTGATTTTTTGAGAAGTAATGGAGGTAATCTTGCCGCATTTTTATATTCAATTAAGAAACAAAACAATGGAGAAAAGTATTATGATAGAATTGTAAGATATATAAGAATGGCAATGCCCCAATTCAATTATTTTATTTTAAAACCATCGGCTCGGAATGATAATTATATTATGCTCAATTGGGTAGAAAATGATTCAGATTATTTATTTGGTCCACATCAAATCTCTGATGGTTCTTTAAGGTTTATGGCATTGACAACTTTACTGCTTCAACCACCTGCATCATTACCATCAGTGATAATTCTGGACGAACCTGAACTGGGGTTGCATCCTTCCGCTATTTCGTTGTTAGCTGGAATGGTTAAAACCGCCAGCCAGAATTGTCAAATAATACTTGCAACACAATCTACAAGATTAATAGATGAATTTGAATCTGATCATATTGTTATTGTTGAAAGAGATGAAGAAGAGAGATGCAGCATTTTTAAAAAATTAGATAATGATACTCTTAAAGATTGGTTAGAAAGATATAGCATGAGTGAACTATGGGAAAAAAATGTTCTTGGAGGTAGGCCATGAAAAAGTTCAACAGGTTAAATATAACCGCTGAGGGACAAACTGAAGAACGATTTATTAAACAAACTCTTTCAGTTCACCTCGGTAATTTTAATATTTCAACAGATGTCAGATGTGTATTAACAAGTAAGGACAAAAAAAATGTTACCGAGGAGTGTTAATAAGTTATACAAAAGCAAAAAATGATATTTTAACTTGGCTCAGGGAAGATAATAATCCTGAAGTCAGATTTACTTCAATGTTTGATTTATATGCTCTGCCAAATGATTTTCCAAATTTTGATGCATCAAAGAAAATTACTGATACCTACAAAAGAATTGAATTTCTTGAATCAGCATTTGCAGAAGATATTAATGATTATAGATTCATACCTTATATTCAATTACATGAATTTGAAACATTGTTATTATCGAAACCTGAAGTATTAGAAGTTGAATATTTTGAACATTCACAGGCAATAAATAAACTAAAAGCATTGCTCAATCAGTTTGGAAATCCTGAGTTAATAAATGATAATCCGGAAACTGCTCCTTCAAAACGAATAATAAAACTAATTCCTGAATATGAATGCAATAAAATAAGTGCAGGTGCTACTATTGCAGGTCTAATTGGAATTGATTGGTTAAAAAAAAACTGCAAACATTTTAATGACTGGATTTTAAAATTGGAAAATATCTAATCACAAGATAAATCAAAGAAAACAACGAAACTTCAACAAAGTGCAAATGTAATGCGGGCGGGCGCGGTGTTCCAGTTCTTTCACCCTGTTCAACCACTGCCAATCCGTCTTTGACGGATGAGGGTTTTAAAATAATGCTTAAAAAAAGACGGCTTGGCTCCTTGCAGCCCCGAAACTTCGGGGGAAAGACAGCCTTTTCAAAATCCAGCATTACACTTGCACCAACCGAAATCACTCATTCAATATACAAGGAGGAATTATGTCTTTCAGAACAAAATTTCATGAACTTTTCGGAGGAGGAAAAGCCCTGATCGGCTGCATCCACCTTATGCCCCTGCCGGGATCCCCCGGATATGAAGGCAGCATGGATAAAGTGATTGAAACGGCTTTACAGGAATCCGCCATTTACAGGAAATATGGATTTGACGGTATCATCATTGAAAACTTCGGCGATGCTCCCTTTTATCCTGACATGGTCCCTGCCGGAACGATTTCTGCCATGTCGGTGGTTGTGTATGAACTGCTGCGGGCCTTCAACGGACGGGTGGGGGTCAACATCCTCCGGAACGATGCGGTTACTGCCATGGCTGTTGCCACAGTAACAGGAGCACATTTTATCCGGGTGAACATCCACATGGGCATGAGGGTGACAGATCAGGGTGTGATCCAGGGAAAGAGTTTTGAAACCCTCAGGTTAAAGAAGAACCTGGGTTCGGAGGTTCTCATTTTTGCCGACGCCGGAGTGAAGCACTCCTATGCCCCGGGCCGTTATCCCCTGGAGCAGGAAGCGGAAGACCTTGCCCGGCGGGGCCTTGCCGATGCCATCATCCTTACGGGTGTGGCAACAGGAAAGCCTGTTGACCCCGAAACCCTCAGTAAAATTAAAGAGGTGACAAAGACTCCGGTGATCATCGGCAGCGGGACAAACCCGGAAAACATTGTACGGTATATCCCTGCAGCCGACGGGTTCATCGTGGGAAGCTCCCTGAAAAAGGACGGAATCGCATCCAACCGGCTGGAAGAAGAAAGAGTTGCCCGTTTCTCCGGAACATTCAGGGAGTTTACAGGCCGGTTTGTTTAAAAGGCGCTTCTAATGTTGCCTGAACCCTGCCGGATGCAGAGGCAAATTCTAAGGTTTTATTCAGCCTGATGTCGTTAATCAGATCGATATAGGTAAAATGTGCCTCTGCCCTGTTCACATCCAGATGTGAAATACTTACGGTATGCACTAAGTTGTCGAGCGTAACCACCAGGGCTGCCTCAGGATCATCGCTGCCGGCATAGCGGTGGAAGCGGATGATCTCTTCCGGCCCGGCATCTGCCGTGCTGCGGATAAAATCATGGAACCATTTTCTCCTGGTGAGAATAATATCCTGGCTATAAAGCATATAGGATGAAAAAAGATAAGGTATCGCAGGGTTAAGTTCATTTACCGTAAGCCGGGCATTTTCCCACACCAGCTGATAAAATTCCTTTCCATCCAGCAAAAGGAGGGTAAACGGTTCCAGTTCCTTCATATCATAATTCCTGATGAAGTCATTGCTATCTGAAAAACTGAAGAAATCCAGAACAACAAGTCCACGGCTGTGTCTGTAGGCATCTTTTCTTTTATGGGGCGAGCTTCCCCCGTTCAAAAGGCAGGCCAGGCGTTTATCTTCCGAAATGGCGATCCATGTTCCGCCTCCCTGACGGTCGACGGGGCAGAGTATTTTTTTATCCCCAACCTGTCTGATTACGGGAGGAACAGCAATTTTCCTCCTGATGCTTTCATCCCTGTTGTGGGTGAAGTAATATCCCTCGCCGGAAATTTTGGGTATGTATGTTACCGTACACATTGTTTTTAATGTTCATAATTCTGCGAAGCAACAATTCAGCCTGTTTGCCTCATGAAGCTTCCAACTCAACAAAATTTATACCTTTTCGTGCAAACCATGAATGCCATACTAAAAAACAAAAAGGAGGGTAAAAAGTTCAGTTCAACAGCAGGCGCCTTTCAGGCAATTTTCATCTGACTATTATTTTCGTAAAATAATCAGTGTGATCTCCGGATCCATACCCACCCGCCCCGGGTATCCCAATGAACCGGTTCCCCTGTTGACGTAAAGGTAACGCGGCCTGGAAGTTTTTTCACTGCCGGGTTCCGCATAAAGTCCGGCCCAGTGCCTGTAAATATACTGCGACGGGCTCCAGCGGAAATCTGCCGTTTCAATGCCCAACTGAAAGGCATGGGTGTGACCTGAGAGTGTAAGGTCAATGGTTTCAGGCATTCCGGAAACAATCTTTTTCCAGTGTGTGGGGTCGTGCGAAAGAAGCAGCCTGAAAGGCAATCCCTCCGTTCCCGTCATGGCTTCCTGAACATCGCCGTATTTCTGGTAACGGCCATGGCTGCCCCAGTTCTCCACCCCGATCACTGCCAATGGTTTTCCTCCGATCTGCAAAACCGTATTGCTGTTGCGCAGCAGCTTCCAACCCAGCCTGGCATGAAGGTCATACATCTGCCGGAGGTTTTCATGCTTCACTTCCGGGCTTTCCCATGTCCGGTAGTCGCCGTAGTCGTGATTGCCTAACACGGAGAACTTCCCGTATTTTGCTTTCACGCCTTTCAGGATTTCTTCATAATGAAAGGCCTCGTCCGTCTGATTGTCCACCAGGTCGCCGGTGAAAACAAAGATGTCGGGCTTGAGGCTGTTGACTTTTTCCACCACTTTTCTGAGTTGACCTGCAGAAACCCAGGAGCCCAGGTGGAGATCGGATACCTGCACTATCCTGAGGCCGTCGAAAGCCGGAGGCAGGGAGGGTACGACAACTTCATTTGTGTACACCTTATACCTGAAATTGCCGGCGATCATACCGTAAAGCAGCAGCATCAGAACAAGCCCGCCCATGACAGCGCCGGTGTATTGCAATATCCTGTTCCTTCCGGCTTTCTTTCCCTGTTTAGATATCCCTTTTTTAATAAGATAAATAATGTCCTGTAAAGCAAGAAACAGCAGGGGCAGAAGTTTGGCTGCATATCCTGTGAAAATCAGCCCCATGGTATACAGCCTGAGTGGCTTTGGCCAGGAGTGAGAGGGTGCGATAAAGGAACCCGCAAAGAGGATCAAAAGAAGCCCCAGGGGCAGCCAGTGAAGGACAATAAGCCATCTGCCTGTTTTTTTTCCGGCTTTTGCAAACAAAGGAAATGATGAAACAAAAAGATAAATATCTGCAGCGACCAGTAAAACCAAAAAGGGATATCTTCCGGCGGATTTGGGGTAAAGATCACGAACAAGAAAATAGCCTGTAACCGCAATCAGAAGACCAAGGGCAAAGAGTATTCTTGTTTTTTTCGACATCTATCCATTGGTTTGAATTTCATTCATAGATTTCAAAACTTGAGCAAACTTTCCGATATAATTGATACAGCCATCATCTTTGCTGAAATGAATTAACCATTAATATATTAGAATTTCATATAAAGATTAAGATGCAAAATTAAAAATATTTCGCGTAAGCAGAAAAATCAACATCAAGGGACGGTTGATAATGCTTGTGATTCTTAATCGTATCCTAAACACAAGTTGAAGCATAGCCGCGATTTGAAATTCCAGAATAGAATTAAGAATCAGTTCCTACCCCAACTTGTGTTGGAGTTATGCCTTCAGCCCTAAGATCTGGAGCTCCTTGGGAACAAATTTCACCATTCCAAATCAATCCTGAATCGCAGTGAGAAGAAACTTGTTCAACATCAAGCATTACAGCATTATTGTACAGATAAAATGTTTCACTATTATATTTAACTTCAAGAGGAAAGTTAGAGACGGTATGCCCAGTCGCTACTGTAACATTTTTTGGTTTTACTATTGCAGTATTTGGACTTTCCGGATTAGTAACTTCCCAATCAAAAAGAATCTTACAACTATCTTCGCCAGCTGAAATTACACAGGATTCAGCTTGAGGGGTTAAAGTTCCGCTCATTGGAAGTGGTTTCAATTCAGTACAAGAATCAGTCGTCCCTCCGTTAGCTCCTTCACAATCCCAAGTCCAGGTAGTTCCTCCACTGACTTGATTCGTGCTTGTTCCAACTTCACATCCATAGTGTTCTTCCGGAGTCACGCAAAGTCCATTGATTGGAGTAGAACCTACAACAATGGCTTTCCAGTCAGCACAATTATTTCCCTCAATTGATTCAGTAATAGTTCCCGGATCATTTCTATTACTCTTATCAGCACAAGCTCGAATCCAATACATTCCTGCGCCGGGGAAAACATAATTACTCTTTGCAATTGTTCCGGTTCCGTTTGGCCCTAAAGCATTCAATTGGATTGGTGGAGTAAGATCAATAAGTGGATTTATTTCTGCTTCAGCTCTTGGGAATAAGAAGGCAAAGAAAGAGTTATTTTTTGAGAGCCCTGTTCCACCACCTCCTTGCCCTCCAACATTTGGATCTTGAGAGGAAACTTGATAGAAGTTGTAGAAAGATGAGCCGGTAGAAGCATTTCCAATATTTTTAATAGTAGAAGATAGAGTTATTCTTTGAGCCGGGTCAGTAATATAGGTTGGAGTTGAATCAGACAAGACGATTAAATCTGGCATTGGAGTTGGAGAAGTAATATTGATGGAAGTCCATGGACCACAGTTATTGACTTCGTTGGATTCAGTAATCACTCCGGAACTTGAGGGATCGGTTTTGTCAGCACAAGCCCGGAAATAATGAATTCCTGCTGATGGGAAAGTGTAATTGGAAGAAGTTGTTCCTTGTTGCCCGGCTTCAAGTTTGTTCATAGAAACAGCTGGAAGATTAACCATTTGACCAGTTCCAGTACCTCCTTCAGCATAAACTTTTTTGGTAAAAAGATTATTTTCATAGCCCATTCCCCCCGTAGTTGGATTGTAGTCAGCTACCTGAAAGAAATTTTGAAAACCGGTTCCGGTAGAAGCGCTTCCGACATTTTTTACAGTAGATTGAAGATTTACTGAAACATTCGCCTGAGCAGAAGTCGGGGTTCCAGGAGTATTGATAGTTAGGTCTGGAGCAGTTGGAGTTGCCATGGTAATTACATCTTCATCATCACTCCCTTGAGCAAATGGACTACTACAAGTTACCTTGTATTCATCTGTGCCAGGAGTAGTTCTTGCCTCTGAAAAGAAGTCAAACGGACCATAAGTAAAGGTATACTGATTACTTTCGTCTGGAAAGGCGTTGTTGTTTTTCCAAATCTTACACTCTGTCCCCTGGTTAAGACTACTTGTGTCAACCTGCAAATACTGAGTCCCTAATAGAGGAACTGTGTATGGTCCATTTTGTGACCCATCACTAAGATTAAGAGTATCGACAGTTAAGATTTTAGTTTCATTAAACCAATCCCCGGTTTCTCGTGCAAAGAGCTTGGGAACAAGTTTTTCAAGAAACCCCAAAAATCTGGATCTTTCCTGAGGGGCTTGAGCGCCAGTTGAATAGATAGCTCCACAAATTGCTTTCATAGTCTTGGGTTGATCAGTCATCCCAAGGCTGAAAGAACCACTGTTCCCATAACTACCTGTACCAAAATTCTCTCCATTTTCATCTTCAATCACACACTTATAAGCACCTGTAGTATTCCAGTTAATATATGTATTACCCAAAGGAACAGCTGGATTTGGATTTGCTTGCATATTGATAGATATATTACTGCTATTACCTCCAGTCCCACAAAAGTTTTCGGGAACATTGATAGCATGAATTAAATAAGTAGTATATTCGTGAGTTCCCAGAGTTCTCCACTTAAAATTAATTGGAAAAGAATCACAACCGGAAAGGCTAGGGGCTAGAACTGTAGCTACTGCTCTTTTGCATTGACTACCATTGCCATGACAACCTGGATTCACCACAGTTGCTGTTACTCCATCGACAGTAACTTCAGGACCATTAACGTTGTTAATTGGACTATTGTTAAGCCAAATTTCTACATTAATTGGCTCTCCAGCGCTAAATTCTTCTGATCCATTAGTTTCAACCCTAAAATCACAATATTCCTCCACGCCTGAAGAAACCCCACATAAAATATCGTGGAAAAAATAAGTCCCTGCATTAATACTTTTAAAAGGAACAAAGCATCCAAGAAGGATTAAAGCAAGAACTGGAAGAAAGATTTTTAAAAAACTCTTTTGGTTTAAAATTAAATTCATAAAGCTTGTCTCGCCTAGATTTTTAGTAAAGGCGGATAAAAATTAAATAATAATATTTCGTTTTTAATACACTAACATTTTAACACATTTATAAAAATCAAAGAAAGAATGTGGAAAAGAAAAAAACCCTTCTCTTAGCTAGCGCCAAGGAAGGGTCGTAATTAATCAACCAAAACCAAATTTAACGCAACCATGATTAGGTCACTGAGGATCATACGATCTAAAGGATAACTTAAGGAAACCTCCTGGAATTTCTTTCCAAAACTTAAAAGCAGTAGAATCAAGTTGAACTATGGGTCCAAATTGATCACCCCACTTAAAAACTGTTTCATCTTCCAGAAAAGACCATGGACCATAATTTGCTAGGGTGTTTGTGGGCTCGTAATAACTTGAGGCCCAACCATCTTCCGCAAAAATGTGATAGTGGTCCATCGTATATATCCCTATCGCAAGAGTAGTCACCCAAGGATCATTTTCATGGGTTTTCTTCCAAACTGTATCAACAATCCATGGTGTCCAGCTGATAACATCTGTATTCGTCATTAACTCTTCAGCCGTTATAGTTACGGCTTTTGAAGTAGTCTGATCATTTCCAAAGGCCGTGAAAACATAGGTAATATCTTCGGTCAACTCAGGGGTGACAAAACTTCCAGAAGTTTCACCATTAAAGCCAGGTAAATCAGGCTCTACAGTAATATGGTCAGCATTAGCTGAAGACAACGTTATGGTGGAGGTTCCACCATATGGCACGTTGGTCGGATCAGCTATTACGCTGATGGTCGGTGCAGGATTTACAATTATTGAGGTAACATAAATCCGGAATTCTAATGATTTAGTTTCCATTCCCTCACCTTCAAATGTAAAAACGAATTCACATTCAGAGGTCAGCACAAAGCTTTTTGTCCCGCTCTGAGGCAGGTCAATTTTCTGTGCATAATATAAAACAAAGCATGTTTTGGCATTGGATGTCCACACAAAGGTAACAGAACCGCCCTCAGGAACCGTATCGTTGCTGTAACTGATGTCAACCTGCAGGTCAGCCGGGAATTGGGGATCGGGACTTGCATCCTGTTTGTCATCCTTATCACATCCCATAAAGATAAACAATGTGATAAAATTAACCAATGAAACCAAATAAAGTGTTTTCATTTTTCTGTATTTACGTGAAACAAATTAAATATTTCCCAAATACATGCAAACTTCTCAGAATCACAATATTCATTAACTGAACAAGCAAATATAAGGAATTTTTAAACCCTGAGGTAAAAAATATATAATCAATATTTCTTCATTCCATCCAGGATTTTAATTTTGAGATTTTCAGGATTAGCCTTCAGAATGAAACCGGAATCAACCTCACGCAGGCAATCGTAATCAACGAATTTCAATCGTGCCCGCCGATCCTGCTCCTTGAAAATGCCAATATCCGCCTGGTTTTCACCATACCTGTACAAAAAAAGATTATGCAGGTGTCTTCCTTAATGTACAGATTCCCCAAATAAACCTGCCAACCATTCTCAGATTTTCAGATTAACACAACCCTGCTTACCCGTTTTCCCTGATGTAATTCACCAGCCCTTTGGCCATGAATATCTTCACCAGTTTTTCAGGAAGAGGGGAAAACCGGAATTCCTTACCGGCAATATTTACGATGCCTTCCTTGAGGCGGATATCCACCACATCACCCTGCCTGTAGGCATCAACGGCTTCAGGCAGCAGTATGATGGGAAGCCCCTGGTTCACTGAGGAGCGATAGAATATCCTGTTCACCGATTTACAGATCACCGCTTGCACGCCTGCAAAAGCCAGGCCCACTGCAGGATGTTCTCTTGAGCTGCCACAGCCGAAGTTTTCGCCGGCGATCAGGGCCTGTCCTTCAGCAACGCGTCCGGCAAAACTGTCGTCGAAGCCTTTAAACAGATGGGGCATAATCTTTTCCGGCTCCGAGCTGAGAACGTTGTAGGTGAGATTACCTGCAAACATCTGGTCGGTGTTGAGGTTGTCCACATCGGCGTAATTCCATACGTTGCCGGCAAGCCGGTCTTCCCCCGCACTCACTTCCACCGTTTTACTTTGTTCTCTCTGGTAAGGAAAACTTTGCTTTTTCCCCCTGTATCCCGGATAACGGATTTCCCCCTGCAGCGCCGAGTGGGCCACTGCTGCCGGGGAAGCCAGATAGATGCTTGCCTCCTTGTTTCCCATCCTGCCTTTGAAGTTCCTATTGGCGGTGGAGATTACGTTGATGCCGTCGGCAGGGATGCCCTGCCCTGTTCCTAAACAGGGCCCGCAGGAGGAGGTCAGCACGTGGGCGCCGGCATCGAGGAAGGTTTTCACCAGTCCGTTTTCCATGGCTTGCATATAAATGGCACGGGATGCCGGGATGATGAGCATCTGGACATCCGGATGAATCTTCTTCCCTTTCATGATTGAAGCCGCCACCTCAAGGTCTTCGTACCTTCCGTTGGTGCAGGTTCCGATCAGCGCCTGCCTGATTACCGTTCCTTCCACATCCGACAGCGCCTTTACGTTGTCTACATGATGGGGCGCGGCCACAACGGGAAAGAGAGCGCTCAGGTCGATTTCCAGTTCCCTGATGTATTCTGCATCCGGATCGGCCCAGACACCGCCATTCTCACATCCGGGGTGCTTTTTAAGAATTTCATCCGGCGGAAAAACTGCATTTTTGGCGCCCATCTCCGAAGCCAGGTTGGCAATGGTCATCCTCTCCGAAACAGAAAGGGATTTCACTCCTTCGCCATGATACTCTATCGACATGTAATCGGCGCCGCTGGAACCCAGCATCCCTATGATCCAGAGGGAAAGGTCTTTTGCATATACGCCTTCAGGCAACGAGCCATGCAGCACGATTTTCATGGTATCGGGCACCCTGAACCAGGTTTCTCCCTGCTTCCATAATCCGGCCGTTTCGGTCCTGTCAATGCCTGCGGCAAAGGCGTTAAAGGCCCCTGCAGTGCAGGTGTGGCTGTCGCTTCCCACAATGATCATACCGGGCCTGGCATATTCAGCCATCACCTGGTGGCAGATTCCGCTGCCTACGTCATGAAATTTTTTTATCCCCTTCTCTTTCACCAGGTCCCTGATAAACTGGTAGTCATTGGCCAGCTTTGCATTCGTTGGGGGTGCGTTGTGGTCGAGGATAACCAGTATCCGGTCCGGGTCATGAAGCTTTGTCCCGCCCATTTTGGAAAATGTTTTGGCAATGCTTGCCGTGTTATCATGCGAAAGAATGATTCCGGGTTTCGCAAACACAATGGAGCCCCTGGGGGCATTGAAGATTTTTTCGACAAATGTTTTACCAGCCATATATCAGTTTTTAAAGATTTTATTAATCTGTATGAAAAGTTCAAAATTATATAATTTTTCTGCTGACTGAATGCAGGTTCGGGCAGGAAATATTCCAGTCTGTAAATTTGTCTTAATTTTATGGCTTTAATTGAACAGAAAGACTTATGAATCTACATGACATCAGTGAGGAGGAAAGAATAAGGGAAGCCATGCAGGAGAAGGCATGGAGCGAGATCAAAGCCAACGACTCATGGGCTGTTTTCAAGATGATGTCCGAGCTGGTTGACGGTTTTGAGACCCTCGCGAAGATCGGCCCCTGTGTTTCCATTTTCGGTTCGGCGAGGTCGGCGCCCACCTCCAAAGATTACAGGCTGGCCGAAGAGATTGCCTACCAGCTTACCAAAAGGGGTTTTGGGATCATCACGGGCGGCGGGCCGGGCATTATGGAAGCCGCCAATAAAGGGGCACATTTTGCCGGGGGAAAATCCGTCGGACTCAATATTGCTTTGCCTCAGGAACAGATGGCCAATCCTTTTATCGATACGGACAAATTCGTGAACTTTGATTATTTCTTTGTCAGAAAAGTGATGTTCATGAAGTATTCCCAGGGTTATATCGTCCTTCCGGGGGGGTTCGGCACACTTGACGAACTTTTTGAGGCCATTACCCTGATACAGACTCATAAACAGGTGAGGTTCCCCATCGTGATGGTGGATACAAGCTACTGGAGCGGATTGATCGGATGGATCAAAGAGAAACTCCTGTCCGAACAAAAGATCAGTCCGGAGGATCTGGACATTTTCCAGGCAGTGAACACTGCCGAAGAGGCAGCTTCCATCATTGAAGAATTTTACAAGAGGTACGCTCTTAAACCCAATTTCTGATTTATTGCGGCACCTGGGTGCCATACCCGCTGTTGGGGATCCAGATGTCGTTTTTATCGGGGTTGGACACCTGCGTATCCATATCGAAATCTGCGGCTTTATACCCTGAACTCCCTGCCTGCGGGACCCATACATCATTTTTATCGCCATTGTTGACCTGCCCGTTGGCGCTGCCGTCGCCGCCCATCATCCCGTAAATGCCGGAGGCAAGCTGACGGTAAGCCCCCTGGCCGCCAAACACCCTGTCGTAACCGGTGGAGAAATCATACGAATACGTGTTGCCTGATTTACCAAGGGGTTGTGATGACATCACCGACAAATGGTTTCTGTGGTATAGCGCCACATAAAGGTTGCCGGTTACCACATCTTCCACCACAGGCAGGCTGGTCGCGTTGATACCCCTGACGGCGCCGTCCTTCATCAGGAATGCAGCCACCCTGCCGGCAATGGTCGCCGTAGTGGCGGTGGATGCATCCCCTGACGTTTCCCTGAGCTCAATGAGCAACCAGTCCACAATATCGCCCGATGGCAATGAGGCAACGGATTCCTGGCCCTGGTAATTCCAGGGGGAGAGGTTATAAGGCTGGCTCAAAGGTACAAAACCGCCGCCGTTAAGGGCAGTGTTCATTTCCTGTCCGCCGAAGGGGCCTTCCAGAAAGACTTTCAGGTCGAGCAGAAAGGGTGCATGTGCATACACCTTGACACAAAGGTCAAATTCATTGGGCGTACCCGTTCCGCAGGCTTCCCAGGTCAACCCGTCGGGACTGGTCCAGCATTTGCCTGTTTCGACAAAGGGGCTCGAATAGCCGGGGTCAACGCCTTCCACCACGATGGGGTAATCCTCGCCCGGACTGTTGTGCCTGATCCTGATAAAGAAATCGTTGCCCTGACCCATCCTGAGGGGTTCCGGAAGGTCGAAAGAATGAAAACCGGGCATCTCGCAGTACCTGGCCGGAAGAGAGCCAAGCCATCCTGAAAGTGCGCTGCCGTCAAAATTCTCATAAAAATCAAAATCAAGGGTTGTTCCGTAAGACACAGTGTATGTGCCAACTCCCGAGATCAAATGGGTTTCAGGGGCAGTGAATTTCACCAGCGCGTAAGCTACCGAATCCTCGTATCCCACAAAAGGCCATCCCCCGATGGTGTCGTACTGGTAGATATAAAGCGTTGAATCGTAAGGCCTGAACCCGGGCCAGAAAGAGCAGTATTTTTTAATCAGGTTGTCGTCGTAGGCCACATAAAAGAATCCCTGCTCGCCAAAAGTAGGTCCTCTGGAATTTTTGGCGATGAAAGCCCCCACCCTTCCGTTGGGCGGGCTCAGGGGACCGCCTGTTACAAATTTATTGTCGTCCCATCCCACTAGGGTCACTGCATGGCTGGTGATTGTGCCGATGGTGTCGCAGTACGTATAGTCCGCCGGATTGTAAAAATCCAGTTTAAATCTCATGGTGGTGTAAACCCCTCCGTATTCATATATCACCTGTTTGAGTGCATTCAGTTCGTCCGGAGGATATCGTGAGTCGGTGAAATGGAACATGGGCGTGTAGCCGGGGTTGCAGCTTTGATTAAGCGGCACATAAGGGTCGTCGGCTTCGGATATGGGCCCGCTTCGCCTCATAAGGTAGGCCGTCGACATAAAATGATGGCCCCACTGGCAGGGAAGGGGATCAAAGCCGGAGCAGTTTTTCAGGTTGTTTTCGGAGAAATCGTATTCACCCATGCCCAGGGTCATAAGATAGGATTCGATGGAGCCGTATGTGGCAAAAGCCCAGCAGGCGCCGCACGACTGTTGTCCTTTTACTGCCGAAACAAGCGATGTCCCTCCGGGGCCTGCCGTGCGAAGGTCGTAAGCCGCAGGAAGATCCTTTGACAAATCTTTTTTGAGCCTGTAATATTCGCTATAATTGAATTCACAGGGAAGATGCAGCATCCCGAAATTGTCTGGGGAAAAAACATCCTGCTGCTCCCGGCCGGCGGGTGTCAGCGGTTTGACAGATAACTTACCCTGAGCGGTAAGGGGTACACTCCGGCATAATAAAGCCACGCATAAAAGGGGTAATAAACGCTTCATAACAAACAAATTCAAGAAATCTGAAATTTTTGTATTACGGTTCTCAGCTATACGCAGGCAGGGGGATTTTACCGCTGAACTTCCTACGAAGAACTGAACTTTAATTTTACTACTTTTCTGTCCTACGAAGCACGAAACCCCTGCTTGCGAATAGTTGATGTTGTGCGTTCGGCTTTCTTTTCTGTCAAGCGAGTTTAACAAAGTTGTCTTCAAGTTTAACGTTAAAGTTTATCTCTGCCTTTAATGCTTTAAACACTTTCAAAATGGTGTCAATTGTCGCACTATTTGCACTGCTTTCAAGTTTGGAAATTTGCGCTTTCTGCACTCCAACAAGTTTTCCAAGTTCTTCTTGTGTCAAGTTTCTTTCTTGTCTGGCAGTTTTAATCATCTTACCCAAAACGTCCATACGAAGTTCGTATTCGTATTCGTCACGTTCTTGAGTTCCGATTTTACCGATATACTTGTCTTTCATTTCGGCAAGCGAGTAGGTCTTTAATTCTTTAGTTGCCATATGATTATTTTTTTTGTTTGTTGTTAAAATATTTGTCTCTTAGTTTTACTGCTCTGTCAATTTCGTTTGCAGGAACTTTGTCCACTTTTTTTATGAAACCGTGAGTTGCCAAAACCAAGGTTTCTTTGTTATCAGTCTTGTCCCAAAATGCAAGAAGTCTAATTTGAAGTCCTCCGTACTTTGTCCGAAACTCCCAAATGTCATTTTTAAGTTTCTTAAAAAACTTTGGGTCATTGGTCTGTTCAGCAAGGTCAATATTGTAAAAGATTTTCTTAATAGTTTTTCGGTCAAGTCCTGAAATGAACTCATCCACTTCTTCTAAAAATTTCGTCTCAAAATATCTCATTCAAAGTTGTCTTGTTAAACGTCACAAAGATAATAAAAGTTTCTATAAATAGAAACATTATTTTTCGTATTTGTTCTCGGTGTCGGGTTTTAAGCTGCCGCACAAGGTTCATATACCTTCACCAATGGTTGTTTTCTCCATTGATTTCACTGCGGATAACCAAACTTTGCACTGCCATAATTCGTTTTGTTGGTATTCACCATGATGTTTCAGCGCTTCATGAACAAAAATAGTGTTTGTTATCAAATCCGGGGTTCTATTTCTGAATATCTTCTTAAACTCAGAACTCCTGATCTCACGCAGGAGTTAGTGTCGCGGTTTTGTAGACCAGCTTAAGTTTTGTTCCTGGAAAGACTGCTTCATAATC
>JAFGME010000206.1 GCA_016927695.1 Bacteroidales bacterium | reverse complement strand
CCGTAAACGGTTTGCACTGAACCGGCCACCTTAACAATGTTAAAGCCTTCTGTTCCGGCTTTAACGGCAACATAAAGTTCAAGCAAAGAAAGGCGTTCCGACTGATTCACTTCATTGGGTGTGGTCTTCATGATGCCTTTGTCATCAAAACCTGTCAGGGCAGTGCCGGCGCCCTTGATATAAAAACCATCAAGGATGATCACCGGATCGGGTTCAACTTCATCGTCATCTTTATCACAGGAAACCATGACAAATGAAGCCATTAAGACCAACCAGGTCAGTTTAAAAATTGCTTTTACAATTCGATTTTCCATAACGCTTAAAAATTTAATGAATAATACAATGATAATATTAAATTAATCAAATTCAGTGAATTTCAATACAAAATTACAACACATGACTGAAATAACAATCACTTTCAGTCATAAATTTTATAATTACGATCAAGTATAAACCAGTTACAGTAATATTCCGGTCCAAATTATTGAGGATCGAGGAGCAGATTCGGGTTTGCTTCAGTTGCCCACTTGGGTATCGGGAAAGTCGATACGGATGGGTCACCGGTTACGGTTTTCTCCCACCAAGCATCGGTGAACTTACCAAACCGGATCAAATCCTGCCTTCTGTGCCCTTCACAGTAAAGTTCACGACCTCTCTCGGCAAGCAGGTCATCAAGGGAAGCGCCGGTCCATTCCGAAACCCCTGCCCTTTGCCGGATGGGGTTGATCCATTCATCGCCATTACCGTTCAAACGTAATTCCACTTCAGCCTTCATCAGGTAGATATCGGTTAAACGGAACAGCGGGAAATCATTGCTCAGGTTTTCCTTGGCGCCCATTTTGATTTCATATTTGCCCACGCGTGCCCCTGTAGTACGTATTTGTTCAGGAGTATGAGTTGCGGCAGTCATCATGAGGGCAGGCAAATGGGGATCAATATTCAGGGGTTGTCCGGTTTCGCCGTCGATGATTTCATTTCCCTTGGAATCATATTGCATCCCGAAAATATGATAACCTTCTCTCCTCAGGTCGTTATCTTCGTAAGTATCAAAAAAGGTGGGCACCACGCATAAGCCGTTCCATGGTCCAACAGGCATGTCATATTTCAGGTTATGCTGATAGTGGAGAGTTCTCATGTGCAGCCTGAAACCCTGGAAATTGTTTTCATCATAAGGAATCGAAAAGATAATCTCCGAAGAATTTTCGTTATTGGTCAGGAAAGGCGCCAGGACATTATTTTCCAGGTTGTAGGGGCCTTCCAGGATGCTATCGCAGTACTGCCCTGCTTTTGCCCATTGGATTTCGCCCTTGTACACCCCTGCGTTAAGGTAAAGTTTTGCCAGAAGGGAAAATCCCATATAACGTGTGGCGAGATATTTATTATTGATCTTTTTCAGACTCGGCAGAGCGCTTTCAACCGTGGCAACCAGGCTGTCGAAAATATCCTCCCTCCTGATTTTGTAGGGCTGTTCGGGAGCGTTGGCTGCACTCGTCAGGTAAGGTGCATCGCCGTAATTGTCCAATAAAAGATAGTAATAAAAACTCCGCATGACTTCCACCTCATCCATTTTGGCGTTGATCTCATCGCTTTCAGGTAAAACCCTGAGCATATCCAGTATCTGGTTGCAGGTGGTGATCCCCTGCCAGAATCTGTCCCACATACGGTTGACGCCTTCATCGTCATTGCTCCACTCATGCTTGTGAATGTTTACCCATTTTCCACCGTCAAACCAGTCGGCATCGCGGGTAGGACCGCAAAATTCATCCGATGACACCTCCTGCGCGAGGAACCACCAGCCCTCATCATCCACCAGGGGCTTGAGTTTGGCATAGGCATCCACGCTGAGGTTGGCTATCTGGTTTTCATTTTCAGGGTAAAGGTCTCCCGGAATCTTGTCGTATAAATCCTCATCGAGTTTAGTACAGCCAAGGCCGATTAAAACTACTGATATAAATAATATTGCCTTTTTCATCATTGTAAGATTTAGAAGTTTGCATTTAATCCAAATGTCAAAGTCCGTGTTTTGGGATATACATTGTACTGGTCGATACCAAATGCCAGTCCGTCAATCCTGGTTTCGGGGTCAATGCCTGAGTATCCCGTAATAGTAAAGAGGTTATTTGATGCTATATAGAGTCGCAATTTCTGCACCCATTCTACCTTACTCATGTCGAAGTCATAACCCAACGAAACGAAATCCAGTCTCAGGAAAGAGGCATCCTCAACATAAAAGTCAGCGATGGCTGCGCCTGTTTCCCTGTCTTTCTCATACCATTCGATAGCTTCAGGAACGGCATTCAGGGAGGGGATGTTCCCGGGATAATCGAAAAACATCTGGGTTGCGTTATACACATCATTGCCGATCATGGCCCGAAAAGCAAAGTCAAAAGTCCAGTTTTTAAGGAAGCTGATGGTGTTGGACCAGCCCAGCTCCAGGTCGGGGGATGCAGTGCCCACGATCTGGCGTTTGGCATCCACCAGTTTATCGGTGAACCCTCCTGTTTTAGATTCGTAGATGAATTTTCCGTCTTTTATGGTAACATAAGTCGGGAGGTAGAATGAGCCTATTTCTTCACCGACAATAATTCCGGTGACATAATACTCCTCTCCCACCATTCCGCGTCCGGAAATGTAACCTTCTTTTCTCACGCCGTCTTCTGCATCAAAGTATTCGCCTAAGTCAAGCATTTTGGATTTGTTGTGGCTGGCATTAAGGCTGGTTTTCCATTTGAAGTCTGCTTTATCCACGATGTAAGACTGGATAAACAGTTCAATACCTTTGTTTTCGAGTTCCCCTGAATTGGCGAATGTCCTTCGGGCGAGGTTTGGTGGAACGGGAACGTTGTACTGCCCCAAGAGGTCTTTGGTGTTTTTTTTGTAAACATCAAGGCTGCCGCTGATCCTGCTGTTAAACATGGCAAAGTCGATGCCGATGTTTATTTCAGAGGTTTCTTCCCATTTCAGATCGGGATTGCTGTTCCAGGCCGGTTGAAAAGTAACGACTTCAAGCCCTGTTTCGGGGTTAATGGCTTTACCGCTGGGTTCCCATGCTACCAGGCTGCGGTATTCACCGATTTCCTGGTTACCTGAAATACCATAGCTGCCACGCAGTTTTAACTGATCAAGCCAGGTTGTATTTTCCATAAAACCTTCGCTGTGCATATTCCAGCCGACCGAGGCAGTAGGAAACCATCCCCACTTATTGTCTTTCCCGAATTTGGAAGAGCCATCCCGCCGGAGAGAAGCCGATGCGTAGTACTTCGACATATAATTATACTGTGCCCGTCCAAAAAAGCCGATCAGATTCCATTTCCCCTTCCAGGAATCGATATCTCCGTATTGAATGTCGTTCAATATCTGCAGGTCATTTGACTGAATGAAATCCGATTGTGCATCGCGCCCCTGTGCCCAGAAGCCGCTATAAACCGATTCCTGCCATGAATAGCCGCCCATCACATCAATATTATGGGCAGCATTGAATGTTTTCTTATAATTGAAAGTAATATCGATCAGCTTTTGTGTGTTATTGTTATACTCTTTCCTGGCATAACCGTTGTCTGCTGTGGCATACATGCCGCTTGGCCTGAAATAGGAACTTTCATGGTCATCACGGATGTAACCGATATTCACGCTCCCGATAAGATCTTTGATGATTTCCAGGTCAGCTTTAAAATTGCCGAAAAGCCTTTTGGCATCACGGATGTTTTGCACCTGTTCAATGGTGGCAATGGGGTTTTCATAATTAAAAACACGGGTCTTTTTATTAAACGAACCGTCCGGGTTGAGAACCGGATCGGTCGGGTTTCGCTGCAATGCCTGATAAATAATGTCATCTTTATCCCAACCGTCATAATTTTCGTAGTCATTGTTTTCAAAGGTGCTTGAAAGGCTTCCGGTAAGGGTAAGTTTATCGTTGAGGGCTTTGTGCGAAAGGTTCACCTTTGCAATCGTTCTTTCCTTATTGGTTCCTTTCATCACCCCTTCCCAGTTGGCGTGGGTGAGTGAGGCATAGTAGGTGCTTTGTTCGTTTCCCCCGGAAAAGTTGAGATTGTTTGAATAGGTAATCCCGGTTCTGTATATTTCATCCTGCCAGTCGGTGTTTGCACCGCCATCGGAGAATATGCTGTCAACTGTCCAGTTGGGTTCACCTGAATCCTGAAGCAGTCTGTTGGCAAATCCTCTCATTTCATCCGCGGATAAGAGGTCGAATTTTTTAGCCACCCTGTCGAATGAAACCTTTGAGTTGAACTGGATGTTGCTTATGGCTTTCCCTCCCTTTTTTGCAAGGGTACCCTTTTTTGTGGTGATGATGATAACGCCGTTTGAACCTCTTGATCCGTAGATGGCTGCTGAGGCTGCATCCTTCAGGATGTTGAAGGTTTCAATATCCTCAGGAGCGACCGTAGTGGGGTCCACACCGGGCACTCCGTCTACCACATAAAGGGGCTGAGTGTTGGAATCGAATCCGGATGCTCCTCTGATTTTTACGGAAAAACCGGCATTGGGGTCACCCCCTTTTTTTGTAATCATCACGCCGGCAGCTTTCCCCTGCATCGACTGAATAGCATCAGTGATGACACCCCCGTTAAGCTCTTCCGCTTTCACATTGGCAACCGCTCCTGTTTTATCGGTTTTTTTCTGGGTCCCGTATCCAATCACAATCAACTCCTCAAGCATCTGGCTCTCTATTGAAAGTGAGATGTTGATTTTTTGTTGTGAAGCAATCACCTCCTGCGTTTCATAACCCACGTATGAAAAAACCAGAGTGGAATTTTGGGGAACAGTGATGGCAAAGTTTCCGTCAATATCAGTTACAGTGCCGTTGGTTGTACCTTTAAGAAGAATGGTCACACCCGGCAGGCCAATGCCATCTTCAGCATCGGTCACCGTACCGCTGACGTTGATTTCCTGGGCCACTACCCCACTGACCAGGATCAGCATAAGAAAAAGGGAGAGCAGCATTTTATCCAAAGAATAGAAATGTTTCATAAATCCAAGTTTGAATTAGAATTAATTCAGGCAAATTTACGACACTTTTCAATCTTTCTTTATCATGAGGGTAAAAAAATACCGCTAAAAAAAACAACCCGTCATGAGTTGACGGGTTGCATCATTTCTAAGGATTCGGATCAGGGGCTATTCCGGAACCTGGCTGGCGCTGCCTGTATTGGGCGCCCATTTTTCAACTTTGTCAACCGTGTTGGTTTCTCCATCAAGGCTGAAATCGCCGGCCATATACCCTGACAAACCTGCCTGCACTCTCCAGACATCGTTTTTGTCATTATTATTGACTTCTCCATTGGCATTGCCATCTCCTGACACCATTCCATACTGACCTGAAGCCAGTTGTTTTTGGGCAAGTATCCCGCCATAGGCCTGAGCTGCAGCGCCGGTGAAATCCCATGAATAGATATCCCCCGTAAGCTGCATACCTCCGGATGACATGATTTCGAGATGATTTCTGTGCTGAACAACCACAAAGAGGCTTCCTGAAAGCTGGGGATCGCCTATAAGTATCAGGCTGTTTCCATCGGTGTCGGCAATTGTTCCATCACTCATGAGGAATCCTGCCCGGCGGCCTATCACAGTGGCTCCGGTAGCTGCTGAAGCTGTAGGTGCATCTCTCCATTCCACCAATACCCAGTCAACCACCCCGGAGGGGATGGAAGTTACCTGTTCCGTGCCCGCATAATTCCAGGGAGCGCCCTGGTACGGATGTGACAGGGGAACGATACCCGTATTTGAGAGGATTGTATTCATCTCCCCGGAACCTCCGTTATATGGTCCTTCAAGCAAGACCTGAATATCTAGTTGTTTCGGGAAAGTGGCAAATGGGGCCGGACCTGCCCAGTTGCTCTGAAGCAGATCTGAACAAATCGCCTGTACATAAAACTCATAGTACGAATGCGGAGAAAGACCTGTGATCAGCAACGATCTTGAAGTAACATCAGGCAGCATAGTGCCTGTTCCGGGAGTAAACCCGGCAGGACCGTATTCAAGGTTCCAGGACTGTTCAAGATAACCAGGCTCCCAGTAAAGGGTGGCTGTGGTGTATGTAATATCCGTGTATGTAAGACCGTATGGGTCGGCACACACCTCGTCCCCCAGGGTGAAATCTCCCATTGTGCTGAATACCTCAGAATTGGTGTAGTTGGGTGCTGTGGTAGCGAAGGCGTTGACAACTGCGCCATCGCCCTTCAGCATCCAAACCGTACCTGCCGGTGTAAATCCAGGCACATCAAGGGTGACCGTGAAAGTAAAATTACTTCCTCCGGTTTGTGAAATCACCCAATAGCGCTGTGCAACATGGGTAATAAATCCGGGGATTGATCCGGGGATAACTCCCTCCAGGAATTCAACCTGAACAAGGCTGGTTCCTGTGAGGGTGATGTAGTTGAATACCAGCGGTCCATAATACCCTGCATTTCCTACCGGGAAAAACCTTGAACCCAGGGCATTAAAACCACACACCAGCTTTCCATAAATGTAGGCTGTGGCAGAACCCCCTGTTATGCTCCCGGAAGGCAACACAGTAAAAGTATACACACCTGTTGTAACAATGCCAAGGGTTAATGTCAGCACATTATTCACCGTAAGATTTCCATTGAGCAGTATGCCTGAAGGATTATCCACAATGAAATTGTAAAATACAGTTTCATAAATGCCTCCAATGATTTGCTGCACTGTTCCGTTGAAAACAATGGTACATGTACTATAAACAAACGTGCCGTTATTGGTCCAGTTCCCGTAAATATAATGGGTATAGGAGCCGGCATTGAAATGGTTATTGATCGTCAGAAAACCATAAATGTACAGAGTTCCGGTTGCAGTATAGGTTCCGGTGCCACCAAAGACAATGTTATAAAAACTGTTTCCGGCAAGATAATAGTTTCCGGAACCCACAAAATGGAT
>JAFGME010000205.1 GCA_016927695.1 Bacteroidales bacterium | reverse complement strand
ACCCTGCCGTGTCAGGATCAGGTTCTCCCCTTCGAAAACGGCATTGCCCCGAACAACGGGATCTGCTGACCCTTTCAGAAAATGTGCCAGGCAGGCCTCCCCGAAGCGGTTCAGGATGGCGCTCTCAGAGGCCCCCGTGGAGGTGCGCAGGGAGGTCATCACATATTCATTGTATTTCTGTGTCAGGGTGAGGGTTTCAGATTCGGCAGGGAGGATTCCACGGTTCAGGGAGGTGATATATTCTGTTACAGAGCTGATGTTCCAGCGGCGTTCGACAAGATTGTAGGAATGGGCCGAAGGCCCCGCCCCGAGGTACTTTCCCCCTGTCCAGTAAATCATATTGTGCCTGGAAAAATGTCCGCCGGCTGCAAAATTTGATATCTCATAGTGCTCAAAACCATGGGCTTCCATCGTTTCCATGAGGATGCCGAACTGACCGGCAGCATGGCTGTCAGTGGGGGCTTTCACCCTTCCTTTCCGGATGAAATGATCCAGTGCGGTGCCAGGCTCCACGGTGAGAGCGTAGGCGGAAAGATGTGGTATGCCTGTGCTGAGGAATTTCTGGAGGCCGGCTTTCCATTCATGGTGGCTGAGGCCGGGGATTCCGTAGATCAGATCGATGCTCAGATTTCGGAGGCCGGTCATCCGCAGTGCGTTAATGGCGCCATACACCTCTGTCAGGGTGTGGGCGCGGTTTAAAAGGACAAGGTCCTGTTCGCGGAACGACTGCACCCCCAGGCTTACCCTGTTGACCCCTAAATGTTTCCATTCAGCGGCCTTCTGAGGGGTCACATCTTCGGGGTTGGCTTCCAGGGTGATCTCCGCATCCCCGGCGACATCCAAATGATCTGCCACTCCCCGGAGTATGGCTTCCAGTTCCCCGGCGCTGAGCAGGGAGGGGGTTCCTCCACCGAAATACACCGACGTGAAAGCCTCTCCTTCAGAATAGCCTTTCTGCATCTCCAGCTCTTTCACAAGCGCTCCGGTGAAGCCCTTTCTCATCCGGATTGATGCCACGGAGAAAAAGTTGCAATAATGACACTTACGGCTACAAAAAGGGATATGGATGTACAATCCTGCCATAATGAATGTTCAAAAAAATCAACACGGCGCACAGCCAGGGTCTGAATACAGGGGTATATGAACATACCGGTACTTTTCTCACACCCTCATTCTGAGAATATCCGGGTAATAATAAAAGTTGTAAATTTATGGCAGAATTTTTAAACAAATAAACTTTCTCTCATGAAACGCAGGAGTTTTATCAAAAGAAGCATGGGCGCGGGCGTTGCCGCCGGCGCAGCGGTTGCCTTCGGCAATTTAAACCGCTTGTTCGCATTCCAGGGGAACCTTCCGGGTCTTCCCTACGACCTGGTGGCCGTTAGAAACGGCGAACCCGGCCTTATGTTCGACAAAGCGATAGAATCCCTTGGCGGCATGACGGCATTTGTTAAAAAAGACCAGAAAGTGGTGATTAAACCCAACATCGGGTGGGATGTAACCCCTGAACGGGCGGCCAACACCAACCCCGACCTGATAGGCAGGATCATAAAACACTGCTTTGACGCCGGGGCAAAGGAGGTGTTTGTTTTCGACAACACCTGCGATGCCTGGAACAAGTGCTACATAAGCAGCGGCCTTGAGGAGGCAGCCAAACAGGCCGGCGCCCGCGTGGTTCCCGGCAACTCCGAAAGCTATTACCATGAAGTGGACATCCCCGGCGGGGTGAGGCTTAAGAAAGCCAAAGTTCATGAACTCATCCTTGAGTCGGATGTTTTTATCAATGTGCCGGTGTTAAAGCATCACAGCTCAGCCGACCTCTCCATAGCGATGAAAAACCTCATGGGCGCAGTGTGGGACAGGATGTTCTGGCACAAGAACGATCTCCACCAGTGCATCGCCGATTATTCCACCTACAAAAGGCCCGACCTCAACATTGTGGATGCTTACAGGGTGATGATGCAAAACGGCCCCAGGGGGGTTTCGGTGAACGACGTGGTGGAATATAAAACCCTGCTGGTTTCAACCGACATTGTCGCCATTGATGCCGCCGCATCCAAAGTGTTCGGCAAGGAACCCGAAGACGTGGCCTACATCCGGAAAGCCGGAGATTCAGGAGCCGGCACCTACCGGCTTGATTCTCTCAACATCCACAGGATTAAGCTGTAAAGGATGATATTCAAAGGGCTGAGGATGGTCAGAATAGTGTTCTCACTATTGACGCTGGTGATATTCAGCTTTTTGTTCATCGATTTCAGCGCCACTTTTTCTTCCGGATGGATAAACGGGATCACTTATTTACAGCTTGTCCCTTCTTTGCTAAAATTTCTGAACCTGCTTGCCTTTTCCAGTTTGGGCTTTATTGCGGTATTGATACTTTCGTTCCTTTTCGGCCGTGTTTACTGTTCTTTTCTTTGTCCGTTAGGAGCGCTTCAGGACGTATTTTTTTTCTTTTCCAAAAGGATGTACCGAAAAAAAAAGAGGATGAAGTATTCACGTCCGCACAATACCCTGAGATACGGGTTACTGCTTGCTGCGGCGGTACCCCTGTTTTTCGGTACAGCCTTGGTTCTCAGCCTGCTGGATCCTTACAGTGTTTTCGGCAAGATATTTTCCAACCTTGTCCGTCCGGTATATTATGCCCTGAATAACTTCGGGGCCCTGTTATCGGAAACGACAGGCAACTACTGGCTTTTCCGGGAGCCTTACAAGGGTTCCCCACTTCCCGCCACCCTGTTCTCAGGGGCTTTGCTGGCGCTGGTTTTTATCCTGGTATGGAAAAAGGGGCGGTTGTATTGTAACACAGTATGCCCTGCAGGGACTTTTCTGGGTATAGTATCCCGCGCCTCCCTTTTCAGGATCAGGATCAACAGGGGGCTTTGCACCGGCTGCGGAATATGCAGCTCCGTCTGCAAAGCGGAATGTATCGATCCTGCTTCACGAAGGATAGATTACAGCCGTTGTGTGGTATGTTTCGACTGCCTGCAGGTTTGTCCGCATGATGGGGTGGGTTTTACGGCGTCTCCGCTCAAAATCCCGGATAGCCGGGTCACTGAAGAAACAGAGGCAAGGAGGTCTTTCCTGAAAACAGGACTGGCATTGCCTGCGGCCCTGTTTCTTTTTCTGCGGAAAGGCGTTGCTTCCGTTCCTGTGGAGGGGAAAATTCCTGTGGTAAAAAAATTCCCCGTATGCCCTCCCGGTTCCTTTTCCATCGCCCGGTTTACCGAACGCTGCACCGCCTGCTATCTGTGCGTGAGCGCGTGCCCAACACGTGTTTTGCAACCTTCGTTTCTGGAATACGGATGGGCAGGATTCATGCTTCCCTTCATGGATTATAAAACAAGTTTCTGCAATTTTGAATGTACTCTTTGCGGCGAAATATGCCCGACCGGAGCTATTCTTCCGCTGGAATCCGGCATAAAAAAGCTGACCCAGCTTGGAAAGGCACATTTCATTAAGGAAAACTGTATCGTTTACACCGATGAAAAGGATTGCGGCGCCTGCTCGGAGCATTGCCCGACCAAAGCAGTGAACATGGTTCATTACAAAAGCAATCTTACCATACCCGAGGTTAATGAGGACATCTGCATCGGTTGCGGGGCATGTGAATATGCCTGCCCCACCGTTCCTAAATCGATCTATGTGGATGGGAATGAGGTGCATGTTGAGGCGAAAAAACCGGAAATTGAAAAAATGAAGATTGAAGTGGACCATCAGGAGGATTTTCCTTTCTGAAAGTTTCATAATGGTAAGCCCATCCGCTTCGCTTCCCTTTTAACGCTCTTTTTTCAGCATGATTCTGAACGTGGTGCCTTTATTTATCCCTGAGGATTTTACAAATATCTTCCCTTTGTGGTAGTCCCTGATTATCCTTTGCGACAGCGATAAACCCAGGCCCCATCCCCTTTTTTTACTGGTGTATCCCGGATTGAAAATGGTTTTGAATTTTGATTTTGGGATTCCTTTTCCGTTATCGGTGATGTCTATTACCACATGGTTTTCTTCTTTGAATATGCCGATCTCTATCCTTCCGTTACCTCCGGTGGCATCCACTGCATTCTTACATAGATTCTCAATCACCCATTCAAAGAGATGCAGATTGATGGGGGCAAAAATCTCAGTGTTCTCAGGCTGTTCAATAAAGTATTCCATCTTTCTCGAGGTGCGTGAACGAATGTAGGCCACAGCATTATAGATCACATTAACGATGTTTTCACGTTCCATCCGGGGATCGGAGCCTATTTTGGAAAAACGGTCAGTGATTTTTTCAAGCCTGACGACATCTTTTTCAAGTTCGGCGACGGATTCAGGGCTTGTTCCGTCCATTTTCAACAATTCAACCCATGCGATCATCGAAGACAAAGGCGTACCCAACTGGTGGGCCGTTTCCCTGGCCAGGCCTACCCATACCTGGTTCTGTTCCGATTTCCGGGCCGAACTGAACAGGATATAGGATATCAGCAAAAACAACCCGATGACCGCAAGCTGAAAATAAGGGAAAAAGATCAGGTGGGTCAGTAATTCTGAATCCTTGTAAAAAATATATCTTTTCCCCTGGTCTGACAGCTCTATTTCAATGGGTTTGTTCTGTGAAGCCATTTTGCTCAGGGTTTTGATCATGTAAACCGAATCCTGCACCCTCTGGCTGTCGATCATTCCTGACTCCAGGATTCTGGTTTTTGTGCTGTCGGTGATAATTACCGGCACGGAGGCCGAATTAATCACCACTTCCGAAAAAAATGACTCTATCAGGTCGTCTAACATCTCACGCAGTTCATTGAAAAGGATCGACTCTTTGTAATAAAGGTAAATGCTTTTATTTTGAAGGTATTGAACGCGGATGGGCCTGTAACGGGTAAATTCAGTGAGCAGCCGGCCACGGAGCCGTGGTACGGTATCCTTATCGAAATCCACGTTCACGACGTTGGTGATGTTGCCTTTTTCATCCGTGAGAATGATGGGTATGGTGTTGTTGTTCTGGATTATTTTCAGGTAGAAAGAGAGTATCTCTGAAGAAGACTCCCTTTCTGTCGAGAGATTTTTATAGGTTTCCGCCAGCAGTTCGGCCCGCTTTCGTTCTTCTTCCTGCAACTGCCTGTAAAACATTTCTGTATAATTCACCAGGGAAGCCTTCCTGTGGATGGCATCGGCCCATATCTGGATATTCACCCGTTCTTCGCGTGCGATTTCCCTGACGAGAATATTGGTGTACCACAATGAACCGGCGACAATGATCACTGCAGTGCCAAATAAAATCCATTTCCAGCGCTTCTTTCTGGTATATAAGTTCAAATCCATCCGATTTTATCCTACATTAAACGGTACGGCTCATATAATATTCTCACTGCCGGAATAAGCAAAGGCAAATTTAGATAAAAAACCCCTTTTCCCCTTTTCGGGTTGCCTGCTACATTCTTTTTTGCTAATTTTGGTGAAATTGTCTTGGATATGATAGATACCAGGTACATTAAATATGCCGTCCTGATATTGGTTTGCCTCGCCCTTGCCACGGTGATTTCGAAACTGACACGGATGGCGCTGAACAGGTTTTTTAAAAGCTCTTCAGCCGTTTTAAAGGTGGATCCGACCCGCTTCAGCTTCGTTAAAAACACCCTGACCGTTGTGATCTACTTAGGGGCTGTGATTGTGATATTTTACTCCATCCCGGAGCTCAAAGCCGTTGGATTATCCCTTTTTGCCGGGGCGGGCATCATTGCCGCCATTGTGGGTTTTGCATCACAGCAGGCTTTTTCCAATATTGTGAGCGGGGTGTTCATCGTCATCTTTAAACCTTTCCGCGTAGGCGATAATGTGAAAATAAACGAGATGCACCAGGGAATTGTGGAAGACATCACTTTAAGGCATACAGTGATCCGTAACTTTGAAAACCGGCGGGTCATCATCCCCAATGCGGTGATCAACTCCGAAACCGTTGTCAATTCAACCATTGTTGACGAAAAAGTGTGTGTGTTCCTGGAATTAGGGATCAGTTATGATGCCGATATTGATAAAGCCATGCAGATCATGCAGGAGGAAGCGCTCAGGCATCCCTTGTTTTTGGATAACAGAACCCCTGAAGAGATAGAAAACAACGTTCCTCCTGTCAGGGTGCGTGTTACCGGTTTTTCCGATTCATCCGTTAACCTGAGGGCATGGATATGGGCGGGCAGCTCTGCCGATGGATTTGATATGAAATGCGACTTGCATAAATCGGTGAAAGAACAGTTTGACCGTCAGGGTATTGAGATACCCTTCCCCTACCGGACAGTGGTATTTAAATCAGGCAAACCTGAAATCCCCGGCCAATGAAAAACGAGAATTTAAATAACTCACGCTCACGCAGGGCAAACAAGCTGGGCCAGCCGCCCGGTTCTTTGTTTTACACCGGAAAACCCCGGCACGAAAAGCCTACGCTCGAGATCATCAGGTACAATACAGATGAATTCCATGTGCTCAAATCAGGTGACATCGGTGAAATCCTGGGAGCTTTTGATAAGGAATACGTTAACTGGATCAACATAAACGGGATACATGATGAATCCATCCTCAGGAAAACCGGGGACTACTTCGGGATACACAGTCTTGTGCTTGAGGATGTCATGAACACCGGCCACCTTCCCAAAATTGAGGAATACGACAGTTATATTTTCGCTACCCTGAAAATGCTGACCTGGCCTGAAAATTCGGAAAGCATCATTTCGGAGCATTTTAGTTTTGTGATCGGCGATTCTTTTATCATTTCTCTCCAGGAGTATGAAGGCGACCTGTTCACAACCATCAGGGAAAGGTTAAGCAAAAGCATGGGCAAAGGAAGACAGCGGGGGGCGGATTACCTGTTTTATCTTCTGGCAGATAAGATTATTGACCATTACTACACTGTGATCGAAAAAATTGAAAACCGTCTTGAAAATATAGAAGACGAGCTCTTCAGGAACCCTTCCGAAAAACTGGCGGGCCGGATCATGGAGCAAAGAAAAACCTTGTTGCAATTCATCAAATATATCTACCCTCTGAGAGACGATCTCCGCAACCTCATCAGGGAGGAAAACAGGTTAATTACCAAAACAACTTTAGATTACCTGTTTGACCTGAAGGACCATCTGATGGAAATATCGCAATCCATTGAGGCCTCAAAGGAAATCACCGTGAATCTGCTTGAGTTGCATAATTCCTTCATGGCCAATAAAATGAACAATGTGATGATGACCCTGACCACCATTGCTACCATTTTTATCCCGTTAACCTTCATTGCGGGAATATACGGAATGAATTTTCATGATATGCCCGAATTGGGGTGGAGGTGGGGTTACCCTGCAGCCTTGTTTTTCATGCTGCTGACAGGGCTCGGCATGTACATGTATATTAAAAAACGCAAATGGTTCTAAGTGTTTATAGCGCAACTGATTGGGTTTGCAAAAAATGAATAGCTACATCAGGCAGAATTATCGCTTCTTTTTCCTCTTGAAATATCATCAGATTCAGTTATTTTTGCGCCTCAATTTCAAAAACGTTTGGGATCATGGACGAATTGATGAATTTACCTGTATTTACCTGGGTCATCATCCCCCTGTTGATCTTCATTGCCAGGGTAATGGATGTGTCCATCGGGACACTCCGGCTGATATTTATTGCCAAGGGATTTAAACTGCTGGCGCCAATCCTGGGATTCTTCGAGGTAATCATCTGGTTGCTGGCGATCAGCCAGATTATGCAGCAGCTCAACAACTTCATGTGTTACATTGCTTACGGCCTGGGTTTTGCAGCAGGCAACTACATCGGCATCGTGATTGATGAAAAAATGTCGATAGGCAATGTCATCGTACGGGTGTTTCCCAAAGAAAACACCATGGGTCTCATCGATCATCTCAGGGAAAACAATTTCGGTGTCACGGCAATAGATGTGGAAGGTAAATCGGGGAAATACAAAATGTTGTTCTCAATCATCAAAAGGAAGGATGCAAAAGAATATATCGGCATGGTAAATCATTTTAATCCGAATGTGTTTTACACTGTGGAAGATATTAAGTCTGTCGGGGAGGGTTATTTCAGAAGCTCCCGCCAGATCAGCCCTTTCAGCAGTTTTTATTTTCTGAGGAGAAAAGGGAAATAGCTCATTTCAACCTTAGTGAGTCGGGTTCGTCCTCGTCCCACCGGATGAGGATTTTCTCATTCTTTTTATTTTCTTTCTCCTTTCCGGCCTGTATTCCGGGCACATGAAATGATTTTTCCGGGATTTTCATATAACCGCTGTCCTCTTCCAGTCCGATAATTACTTTTCCCCTGCCCGGCTGAGGTTCCGGAAAGGCTGTTGTTTCGTTGGTTTTCTTTCGGTTACCCGAAAATTCATTTTTAATCAGGTTTCCAAAGGTATTTTTCTCCCTTTTGAAATCATCCTCCCATTTTTTTGCCACTGCCCTGCTGTCGTATTTTATCCCGGGATCCTCTGCGGGGCCTGACAACCACAGAGGGATGGATGTGTTGCCGTAGCCGTCGTCTTCGATCACCACCTGATAATCGTCTTCAAAATCTTCCTTTTTCCGGTCGGGCATGAGGCTTTTGAGCCTGACCCACACATGATAATCTATGATATTATCAAAGGTGTGTACCCCTTGCAGCCGGAGATCGCAGGTGGAGCTCTCAATGGCCATCTCCGGGATGAACACCTTTTCGTTTCTGATGGTCACATCGTTCCGTAGGGCTGAAAAGCGGATCAGTTCCAACTCATCACGGTCAATAAAGCGTGAAAGCCGGTACAGGGGGGAATACCCTGATAGTTCACCGTTAAGTATCTCCACTTCCGCCATTACCAGTACCGATGAAGGGATGATGTTGAATTTTTCGCCGGTACGGCACTTAAAGTCAATTGCCGTAGTCAGGTCGCCGCTCAGGTTTCGGGAGGTAAGGTTGTTCTGCCCAAACTCATTCAGCTCATAAAACATTCTGCCAATGCCGGCATGGGTGATATCGGCCCTGCATGAGATCGAATATCCCGGTGCCAGGCTGCCATCGATCAACCCGTTGATACCGACCGTACCTCCGAAAGCCGAAAAAGAAGCATTTGTGATATGCAGAATATGGTTTTCCAGTTTCAGGACTCCTTTCAGGTTTATAGCCGTAAAATTCCCGGCGGTCAGGGTGTCGGTGGAGAGTTCAATGATGAACATCACATTGTCTGACACATTGAATTTATTTGGGGCAGTATCCTTATTGCCGGCCGGCCGGAGTATCTTATCCAGGTCAATCCCGGATGATTTTAACGAAACCTCCGCCTCAAGCTTTTCGTCCCTGAAAAACGACCATTGCAAAAGATTCCTGAACCTGCCGCCGAGTTCGAATTCCGAACCCGGGATGCGGGCTCTGAACTCTTTGACAGTGATGTCGTCACCGCTGAAGTCAAAGCTGCCACAGAGGCTGGAACAGGTCAGGTTGCTGCCCCCCAGCAGCAGCGTTCCATCAGAAATGGTGATGTTTCCGGTGCTGATGCTTTGCCTGAAGTCTTCCGGTGTAAGCCCGCTGAAACCGGGAAACACATTATGGTACAGGCAACTGAGGTTTATTCTTCCTTCCAGCCTGTTGATTTTTTCGGGAGGAAAAAGACCCTGCAATTCGCTGAGATCCATTTCACATTCCACCGCCAGGGTAATTTCAGGAGACGAAAAATTCTCAATGGATGCGCTTGCGCTGAACACCCCGGAAGCTGTCCGGCCTGTTGCAGTGTCGATCCGCACGCGGAAAGAGTTTATTTTTCGGGGATCAGGGGCATAAAACACACCCCTGGTGTAAACATTTTCCATCGTCATGCCGTATTGGGTCAAGGCAACGGCTGCGTGCTGCAATTCCCATTGAGCCTGAATTTCCGGGAGACTGTTGCCCCATGATGTCCCATTGATCTTTGCCGAAAAATCAAGGTCGCCATTGAGCTCAATCATTTCATCCGGCCAAAATTCTTTCAGTTCGGGAATTTCATCCAGAAAATTGGCAATACTCCCTGTACCCCGGAGTTCCATATTTAGAAGCTCCCTGCCCATTGAGCCTGAAACCGATACCTCCACCTTTCCGGATTTCATCCGGGCTTTGTTTATGGAAAAAAGGCGCCCGGGCCGGTCATACACAAACTGAACTTCTGTGTTAAACCTTTTCTCCTTTATCCCGGTTTTCCCGTTGAGCTTCATTGATATCAGGTGCATCTCGCCGTTCACGGTAAATGAATACCTGCTTCCCTGTATTTCACCGCTTAACCTGAGCAGCGGGCTGCCTGCATGTATTTCGTTATTGCCCGGAATATCCTGATAAACAACTTGCAGGTTTTTCAGGGATATCCTGTCAAAAACCAGGCTCCCGGCCTCTGAAGTATCCGTTGTCACAGCGAACTTGTCATAATTTGCGGTTCCGTCTTCATGAACGGCAATATAAAGGAATACATCCTGAAAAGAGAGTTTTCTCAGGGAATAATCGCCTTTGTAAACCTCAATCAGATTGAACAGTACCGAAACAGAGGCAGCCCTGAAAAGAGGGTCTGTGGCCGCATTGTCTTTTTCTGTAGATACTTCGGTGAAGCGGAGGGAAACCATCGGAAAATGGCTGAAGAGATCAAAATCAACATCGCCGGCAGTCAGATTGAACGCAAGCTGCCCGTTAATTTCATTCACAATGAGATCTTTTAGTTTTTCTTCATTGAACCTGATCCAGAGAAAAGCTCCTGCGAAAAATAAAAGGATCATCACCACAACCGACAGAACCAGTTTTCTAAACATAAATAATCAATAATACAGGACAGATATTTGAAAAATAACGCCATTTGTATATAATTATTTATTATTTGTACTTTTGCACAAAATTATTGGATATCAATCTCATCAATAAACATTTAATTTTTAATTTTTATCATCATGAAAAACCTTGTTTTTCCGATTATTTCCGCCTTGTTACTGATGGGCGGCATTTCTGTTTTTACAAGCTGTGACAATGCAAGCAAAACGCCTATGAAAGCTAAGCTGATCCCCCTGGAAGATTTCTTTAAAAATCCGGAGAAAGCCGGTTATCAGATATCTCCCGATGGAAATTATTACTCCTATCTTGCTCCCTACGAAAGCCGGCTTAATGTTTTTGTCCAGGAGAGAGGAAAGGAAGAGTCCAAACGGCTGACCAGTGAAACCGACAGGGACATTGCCGGATATTTCTGGCCCAACAACGAACAAATCCTTTATTTAAAGGATACCGGAGGTGACGAAAACTACAAGCTTTACGGAGTGAACATTGATGGTACCAATGAAAAATGCTTCACCGATTTCGACGGTGTGAGGACACAGATCATTGACGACCTTCCGGATATCGAAGATGAGGTGATCATCGGCCTGAACAAAAGAGACGCAACGGTGTTTGACCCTTACCGGTTGAACCTGAAAACAGGTGAAATGGAAATGCTCGCCGAAAACCCGGGCACCGTGCAGAGCTGGATTTTCGACCATGACGGCAAGCTTAGGATAGCCCTCTCGATGGACGGTGTAAACACCAGCATCATGTATCGCGAAACCGAAAAAGACGAATGGAAGGTTGTTCTCACCACCAATTTCAAGGATGAGATGTCACCCTACTTCTTCACCTTCGACAACAAAAACGTGATCGGCACCTCCAATCTGGGCAGGGACAAAAGCGCCATTGTGGAATTCGACATAGCCAATGGTAAGGAAATTAAAGTCCTGTATGAAAATCCGGACTATGATGTTTCGGGTGTTTTCTATTCAAAGAAGAGGAAAGTCCTCACTTCGGCATCTTACAACTCCTGGAAACGTGAGCGATATTTCTTTGACGATGAAACCAAACAGATTTTTGAACGCCTGAACAAAGATTTAGGCAATTACGAGCTGGGTATCAGCGGTAGCAATAAAAATGAAGATGTGTTCATTGTCAGAACTTATAGTGACCGTTCCCTGGGCGCCTATTACATTTACGACAAAAATGCAGATAAAATTGAAAAGATCGCCGATGTCAGCCCCTGGATCGACGAAAACGAAATGGCTTCCATGACCCCCATTTCATATACATCCCGTGACGGACTGACCATCCCCGGTTACCTTACCCTGCCAAAGGGCTATACTATGGAAACAGCAAAGGATCTCCCTGTTGTTATCAATCCTCACGGAGGGCCCTGGTATCGTGACTCCTGGGGTTTTAACCCTGAAATCCAGTTCCTTGCCAACAGGGGCTATGCTGTGTTGCAGATGAATTTCAGGGGATCTACAGGATATGGAAAGAAATTCTGGGAAGCCTCCTTTAAAAAATGGGGACGTGAAATGCAGGACGACATCACCGACGGTACAAAATGGCTCATTGAAAAAGGCATCGCCGATCCCGAAAAAATTGCCATCTATGGAGGAAGCTACGGAGGATATGCTACGCTGATGGGCCTTGTGAAAGAACCTGAGCTTTATGCTGCCGGGGTGGATTATGTTGGTGTTTCAAACATGTTCACATTCATGAAAACCATTCCTCCCTACTGGAAACCCTTCCTGGATATGATGTATGAAATGGCCGGAAATCCTAAAGAAGACAGCCTGATGCTCAGGGAAGTTTCACCTGTTTTCCATGTTGACAAGATCACAGCGCCCCTCTTTATTGCTCAGGGCGCCAACGACCCCCGGGTGAACAAGGATGAATCCGATCAGATGATCGAAGCCATGAAAGCACGCGGAATTGATGTGGAGTACATGGTGAAAGACAATGAAGGACATGGGTTCCGCAATGAAGAAAACCGTTTCGACTTTTACAGGGCAATGGAAAAATTCCTGAATAAACACATGGGTATGGAACCCACGAAATAATTTCATAATTATGATCTGAAAGGCTGTCCCGGAATGGGGCAGCCTTTTTTTTTGGCCGTTTTCGCACACAGGTGTTGAGTATCCGAACACAATTCAACTGAAGTATTTCCGTTATTCACAAAATAACAAACTGAATATCAATACTTATTCTTTATTGGCATGAAAAATGATCTTATGGCTGTTTTACATGTTTCACGGCCTCAGGACATCAAAAATGGCAGGTAATACATGCAGCATTAACCGCTTTGTAAAATGATCAGACTTGAGAACTTACATAAATCCTACATCACAGGGAAAAACAAGCTTCACGTTTTAAAGGGAATCGACCTGGTGGTGGAACAAGGGGAACTGGTTTCCATTATGGGATCATCGGGCTCAGGCAAATCAACCCTTTTGAATATCCTGGGGATTCTTGACAACTATGACGAAGGCAACTATTTTCTGAACGGTGAGCTGATAAAAAATATGAACGAACGAAAAGCAGCTCATTACAGAAACAGGCTCATCGGATTTATCTTTCAATCCTTCAACCTTGTTTCGTTCAAAAATGCTATGGAAAATGTTGCCCTTCCGTTATACTACCAGAAAATCAGCAGGAAAAAAAGAAACAGGATTGCACTTGAATACCTTGAAAAGCTGGGTATGGCAGACTGGAGCCACCATCTGCCCAATGAATTGTCGGGAGGGCAAAAGCAAAGGCTTGCCATTGCAAGGGCGCTCATTTCCGATCCTGCCCTCATCCTGGCCGATGAACCCACAGGAGCGCTTGATTCCCAGACCTCCATGGAGGTGATGGAGTTGCTCAAGGACATCAACAAAACGGGAAAAACCATCCTTATCGTCACCCACGAAAGGGATATCGCTGCAGAAACTGATCGCATCATCAGGCTGAAAGATGGTGTTATTGAATCCATTGTCAGCAATGGTGAACGAAAGAAATGGCTGGCAGATCAGGTGATGGCCTGAAAGAATACACGATTATGTTTGATATAGATAAATGGCAGGAGATCTACAGCACCATCAGGAAGAACAAACTACGCACCTTTCTGACGGGCTTCAGTGTAGCCTGGGGGATATTTATGCTTATTATCCTCCTGGGTTCAGGGTATGGGCTTGAAAATGGGGTCCGAAGGGAGTTCGAAGGCGATGCTGAAAACACTTTATGGATCAATCAGGGCATTACAAGTAAGGCATACAAAGGATACAAACCCGGCAGATTCATCCAGTTTACCAACGATGATTACGATCAGGTATCGAAAGTACGGGATGTGGAGTATATCTCGGGCCGGTATAACATGTGGCAGGATAATTCGGTATCCTACAAAAATGAATATGGTGTTTTCGACATATTTTGTGTACATCCCGGGTATGGAGAGGTAGAAAAAGTAATTATGATCAAGGGAAGATACCTGAATGAAACGGATATCAATGAATTCAGAAAAGTAACCTCCATAGGCAGGCTGGTCGAAGAGGCCCTTTTCAAGGGTGAAGATCCGATTGGAAAGTATATTAAGGTAGCAGGGATACAATTCAAAGTGGTTGGTGTTTTTGATGATCCGGGCGGCGACAGGGACCTTTCCAGGGTGTATGTTCCGATCAGCACTGCGCAGATGGTTTACAACGGCAGCAATAAGATCAGGAGCATATCACTTACAGTAGGAGATGCCACCATGGAACGCAGCCAGGAAATGGTGGAAGAAATCAAAAAAGACCTGTCGCAGCGACATCATTTTGATATTGAAGATCAGAGGGCCGTGTTCATCTGGAATAATGTGGAAAACTACACCCGTTTTATGCGTCTTTTTGCCAACATCAGGCTTTTTATCTGGGTGATCGGCATCGGAACGATCATAGCCGGGATTGTCGGGGTGAGCAATATTATGATGATCGTTGTGAAGGAGCGGACCAAAGAGATCGGCATACGCAAATCTATGGGTGCAACTCCCCGGTCGATCATCAGTCTTATTTTGCAGGAGTCTGTACTCATTACCACCTTTGCAGGATATGTAGGCCTGGTTCTCGGGGTGGGATTGCTGGCCCTGGCGCCTAAGTTTCTGCCTGCAACCGACTATTTTGCCAATCCGGAGATTGATATCAATGTTGCCCTTGGAGCAACGTTGGTGCTTATCCTGTCGGGCGCCATCGCCGGGTTTGTGCCTGCCAGGAAAGCCGCTTCGGTAAGACCGGTAGTGGCCCTTCGGGATGAATAAAATCAATAGTGGTATGAGAATATTTGATCTAGATAAATGGCATGAAATCTACTTCGCCTTAAGAAAGAATCCCTTAAGAACTTTCTTTACCGCTTTCGGCGTTTTCTGGGGCATTTTCATGCTAATCATCATGATGGGTGCAGGTGAAGGGCTGTATAACGGAGCCTCACAGGATTTGGGGGATATGGCTACCAACAGCGTTTTTATGTGGACCCGCCGCACCACCATGCCCTATAAGGGTTTTCCCCGCAACAGGTTTTACAGGTTCAACAATGCCGACACCAGGGCTCTCAAAGACAATATCCCGGAGATCAAATACATTGCACCAAGGCTTCAGGGATGGGGAGGAGATGGCACCAACAATGTAGTCAGGGGAGAAAAAACCGGTGGCTACAATATTCAGGGGGATTATCCGGAAATCAACCTGATCGACCCGGTAAACGTTACCCGTGGAAGGTTCCTTAACCAGAACGACATTGATGAACTGCGTAAGGTGGCCGTGATAGGCCTGAAAGTTTATGTTGAGATGTTTGAACCGGATGAAAATCCTATAGGACAATATGTACAGATTCAGGGTGTCTATTTCCAGGTGGTTGGAATGTTCCAGTCGAAAAAAAACGACAACCAGGCAAACCATGACAACCAGGCCATCTATATTCCTTTTTCCACCCTGCAAAGGGTATACAATTACGGGGATATGGTCGGATGGTACTCCTTTACGGCAAGGGATGATGTCAGGGTGGAAGAGGTGGAAAACAAAGCCAAAGAACTATTGAAACAGAGACACAGCATCCACCCCGACGATGACAGGGCCATCGGGTCGTTCAACCTTGACAAGGAATGGAGTAAAATGACCAGTTTGTTCAGCGGCATCAGAGGGCTTGTGTGGATTGTCGGCATTGGGACACTGCTGGCCGGAGTGATCGGGGTCAGCAATATCATGCTGATCGTTGTGAAGGAAAGAACCAAGGAAATAGGCATCCAAAGGGCAATAGGCGCAAAGCCGTTAAACATCATCAGTCAGATCATAACCGAATCGGTACTCCTGACAACCTTTGCCGGTTACTTCGGTTTAGCCCTGGGCGTGGGATTGCTGGAGTTGCTCAATTATGCACTCAACGCTTCACAGGCTGAAGCAACCATGTTCTCCAACCCGGAGGTTGATTTTAATAAAGCCGTAACAGCCTTGTTTATCCTTGTTATCGCCGGGATTTTAGCAGGAGCCATCCCTGCAAAAAGAGCTGTAAGCATTAAACCCATTGACGCATTAAGAGACGAAATTTAATACCGTAATGATATGAAAACATTCATCAAAATTTTTATTCTGGTTGTTGTACTTGGTGTATTCATCTTTACGATTTACTTCCTTTACAACAAATCACAGGCGAAACCAGTGGTTTTTGAAACCACATCGCCGGTGGTGACCAATATTATCAAAAAAACCGTAGCTACAGGATCGGTCTTACCCCGGAAAGAAATCGAGATAAAGCCGAAAGTGTCGGGCATCATTGAAGAAATCTATGTTGTTGAGGGAACCATTATCAGGGAAGGAGATCTTATTGCCAAAGTTCAGATCATTCCCAATATGGTCAACCTGAACAATGCTGAGTCGAGGCTGAACAGGGCGAAAATAGCCCTGCAGAATGCCGAAAGGAATTATGACCGGCAAAAGGATTTATATGAGCAAAAAGTCATAGCCAAAACCGATTTTGAAATTTATGAGCTTGAATACAAAAACGCTATGGAAGAGCTTGAGTCGGCCGAAAACAACCTGGACCTGATCAAGGAAGGGCAATCCAGAACAAAGGGTAAGGCAACCAACACCCTGATCACTTCCACCATCAGCGGGATGGTGCTTGACGTGGTTGTAGAAACAGGCAACTCAGTAATCGAAAGCAACACCTTTAATGAAGGCAGCACCATTGCCATAATCGCCGACATGGGGGAAATGGTTTTTGAGGGGAAAGTGGATGAAAGCGAAGTAGGCAAGATCCGGGAGGGAATGGATCTGATCCTGACCATCGGTGCAATAGATAATATTGATTTCCACGCCATATTAGAACACATTTCGCCTAAGGGAGTTGAAGAAAACGGCGCCATCCAGTTCGAAATCAAAGCCGCCGTTGAACTTATCGATTCTGTATTTGTACGCGCAGGATACAGCGCCAATGCAAGCATTGTACTCGACCGCCGTGACAGCGTACTGGCCATCAGCGAAAGCCTGCTTCAGTTTGAAAAGGATTCTGCTTTTGTGGAGGTAGAAACCGCACCACAGGTATTTGAAAAAAGACACATTGAAACCGGCCTTTCCGATGGCATCAACGTGGAAATTCTGTCGGGCGTGAGCTCAGAAGATAAAATCAAGAAGATATATTGATCCTTTTCCACGCTGTATACCCATCGAAAAAAAACTTTTACATAGATTCTCATTTTTAGATTATTTCCCATTTTGAACCACACATTCTCATATTTATACAAACCCCCGAAGGCAATATTAATGTAAAATGCACGTTTTCAATTTATTAATGACATGGTACAGTTATGGTAAAAACTATTAAACCTAAGTAATATATGTTGAATGAATGAATTTAGAAATATGAAAACAATTTTGAATTTGGCAGGAGCGGTTCTGATCTCCGCAGGTGCATGGGCGCAAATAACCACTGACACTACCTATATGAACCAGTGGAACTCAAAAAGCAGTGCATGGGACCAGTTTGACCGGACGATTGAATATTACAACCAGGATATAAAGATTTCAGAGTTAACCCAGGTTTTTGACCAGGATCGATGGATCAATTATTCATTCAAAGCCATCACATACGGTAAAAATGGTGAGATTTCCGAAGAAGTAGAACAATTCTGGAATGACCTTCAACTGAGATGGGAGGACAATACTCTTATAAGGTACCAATACGATAAAGAAGGCAATCTGACCGAAATCCTCTATCAGAATATTTACAACGGGTTGATAAACAACGGATACAGGGAAGTTTTTTCCTATTACGCCGACAACAAGGTGAAGGAAAAAATAAGGCAGCATTTTGAAAACAGCTGGGGAAATTTCCTCAAAACAGGATATATTTACAACCAGGACCTGCTATCTGAAGAAACCATCTGTTACTGGGAAGACAATAAATGGAGTTCTTCATTTATTGTGGATAAACACAGATACAATCCGGATGGAAAACTGGTAAGCAAGATGAAGTCAAAGGTGGAGAACGGGAATGAAACGAACATCTCAAAAGAAGAATACATAATCAACACTTATGGAATGCTTGAGGAATTAACCGTAAGTCGCTGGAATGAAAAGAAATCTTCCTGGATAAATGAAAACAAGGTTTTGTTTTCCAATGATCTGAGCGGTAATACAATATCATGTTTATCCATGACCTGGCAAAGAAACCAATGGTCGAATTACATGTTCACAGAGTTTTCAAACGGGAAAATTATCAACCTACGCACTCCGCTGGAACATGAAATGACCTTCACTATTACCGCCAATCCTTACCGGAAAATAGCCAGGATCGAATTCGAAAATCCCGGCAACGAAAGTTTCGTTGTTAAAGTGGTAGATCAGAACGGCAAACTTGTCAACACCTGCCATACATCCGGGAACCTGGTTAAGTTTGAAAATATGGCACTGGATTCAGGGCTTTATTATGTTGAATTCCAGGGAAATGAATTTTATTCGGGTAAATTTTCCATAGAATAGCACTCCTTACCATGTAGGTTACCTTACCTTGATTTGTTTAGCCACCATTCTCCGGTGGCTTTTTTTATTCATTATACACCGTATTCAACACGGTGAGGCCCACTACCTGAAGCGTTTTCCGGTCAATGACAGCCATATTGTCAGAGATGGTATGCCATTCATTGAAAAAGCTCCCGTTGGGCGATTTATCTGTAAGGTGAATAATGTTTATGGTGGGAATTCCGGTGATCTTGTTGATATAGTAATGATCATCCGTGATGTATCCTCCGTCTTTGAAAAGGAAATAGTTACTGAACCCGATCCGGCCGGCAATGGTCCATACTTTTCTCACTATTTTCGGGGCATACTCCATCGAAAAACCTTCCATCAGGAAAGTGGCCTCTTCATTGCCTACCATATCGAGAAGCATCCCGAACCTTGCAGTATAGCCGGGCTTGTGCGGGTTCCTTGACCAATACTGGGAGCCAAGCCCCCATGTGTCGGGCTTTCCTGAGAACTGATCCCCTGAGGGTTCGCCATAATCCTCAAGGTCAAAGAATATAATGTCAACGCCTATACCCGGTTTCCTGATTTTGAACTGCCGGGCAGCTTCAAGCAATACCCCCACGCCGCTGGCCCCGTCATTTGCCCCGTCAATGGCCTGATTGTGCTTTTCCGGGTCGGGGTCATAGTCGGCAAATGGTCTGCTGTCCCAGTGTGCGCACAGCAAAATTCTTTTAGTGTTTAAAGTGTCAAAACTGCCGATGATGTTGTACCCGTTCATGATCGTTCCGTTGAAAACCCGTGCCTTAAACGGCTGTACGATTGCCTTGTCAGCATAATCAGACAGTTTTGCAGTTAGGTATATCCTGCAATTCTCATGAGCCTGCGAACCGGGCACTCTTGGACCGAAAGCCACTTGTTTTTCAACAAAATGATAGGCAGAGTCAGCATCAAACTCATGATGTACAATAAATTCTTTTTCTTTTTTTTCAGGTTTTTTCTCATGTCCACTGTCGCAGGATCCAATAATGATCATTGTTATAGCTGCAATGCTGAACCAGATTTTTCTTGTTTTCATTTTTAGATTTTCGATTACACTTCGTTAAAAAAATCTGAGGATTTCCCAAACTCACCCATAAAAACAAAGGAATGGAAATCCTTACGGATCCGGTCTCCGTATTCCATTTTTCGCAAATTGGGATGCAACACCCCGGGGTCACCCGGATAGCCTGCTGCAAACACAGTGAGGGGGGAATATTGATCCGGTATTTTAAAACTTTCCTGCAGAGACTCCTTATCAAAACCTCCCATCTGATGAACGAACAGGCCATCGCTCATGGCCTGGAAGGTCAGATGTGCCAACGACTGTCCAACGTCGTATGCGAATGATTCATTGGGTTTGCCTTCATTCTTCCCCGAATGGATCATTTTTCCGCAACTGATGGTCAGCATCGGTGCTGTTCCCGCCCAAAGCCGGTTAAACTCCACCAGGGATGAGAATATTACCTCATACGTACTGTCGCCTTTTAAACCCATGATAAAGCGCCAGGGTTGTTCGTTCATCGAAGAAGGCGCCCAGCGTGCCGCCTCAAACATTCTCTGGACTTTCTCCTTTTCTATTGCCCTGTCACTGAAAGCCCTGGGACTCCATCTCCTCTTAAGTAGAGGATGAACATTAAAAATTGTAATCGCTTCTTTTTCCATATTAAAAAGTCAATATAAACACAGATCCGTCTCCGGGCTTGGATTTAACTGAAACCGACCCTTTGTGGAGGTGCATAATCTGCCGCGAAAGGCTGAGACCTATTCCGGAGCCTGTTTTCTTTGATGTAAAAAACGGCATGAAAATCTTATCTATTATATCGTGTTTGATCCCGGGACCATTATCCTTTATCTCGATGGATACCCGGTTGTTTTTGTTAATGTATGCTTTCATAATGATTTCCGGGAATTCCTTTTCTTTAACAGCATCAATGGCGTTCAGCACAAGATTTATGATCACCTGGTCGACCAGGTCGGGATCGGCAGTGAGCATGATATTCTCGGGTTCAAGATCGCAGCGGCACCTGATATTGGATTCTTCAAGTTTGGTTTTGAGGAGCTGCTGTGCCCTTGTGAAAACTTCCCTCACCTCAAAGTAACGGAAATTGGGTTTCGGTATTCGTGTGAGATTCCTGTAAATATCCACAAAACTTAAAAGGCCGTTACTTCTGTTCCTGATGGTTTTCAGGGCATTATCAACACTTTCCACTTCTTCCTGGTCGAGCTTGCGAAGACTTGGCATTTCATCACTTTCATCGATAATAAGGTCATGCACGGTGGAAACAAGTGAGGAAATAGGGGTGATTGAGTTCATGATTTCATGGGTTAGCACACGGATCAGCCTTTGCCATGATTCAATTTCCTTTTCTTCCAGTTCGGCATGGATGTCCTGCATGGATACAAGGATAAAATCCTGTTCACGCATTTTAAACTCAGTGGCAGAAATGGCAATCTGCCGGATTTCATCCTCCACCACCAGCCTGACCAGGCTTTTGTCACCGGATTTCATTGCCATCAGAATCTGGGGAAGATCTGTTTTTACTGTATTCAGCTCCCTAATATCCCTGAGATTGGGCAAACGGAGGATTTTTTTTGCAGCATTATTATACATATCAACCTTACCATGCAGGTTATAGCAAATGATCCCGACGTTGATGTGCTGGCCAACGGTTTGCAGGTAATTGAACTGCTCCTCCTTTTCGGATCTGTGCTTCTTGAATTCAAAGATCACTGAATTGAAAGCATGGGCAAGCTCCTCAAAACTTTTACCAAGCCCCTTGTTGGAGAAGGAAGTGGAAAAATCGGAATGCCTTATGCTGTCAAACAGTTGGGTGAGCATTTTATTGGTTTTTTCCACGTACCGGATGAGGTCAAATACCTGCAAGGTTACAAATATGCAAAGGATAATGAAACTTAGCAGGTGCTCCTGCACAATAAGGAGGTAAAAACTCAGGGAAATGGTTATAATAAGCAGCAGAACCCTTCCTGCAACAGCCAGCCTGAAGTTTCTATAAGTCATGTTTTTCTATTCTTCTGTAAAGGGAGGCCCTCGTGAGCCCCAGTTCCCTGGCGGCTTTACTGATATTGCCCCCGTGTTTGTCGATCACTTTGCGGATAAGCATCTTTTCTGTTTCCTCCAGGTTCATAGGGGAGGATAAAGAAGCCTCATTGTCGTCATCCATCCGTGAGAGGAAAAAGTCGTCGGGTTCAAGTGTGTTCAACTCGCTCATGATAACTGCTCTTTCAACGGCATGTTGAAGCTCCCTGATGTTTCCCGGCCAGGTATGTTTTTCGAGCCTTTTCAAAGTAGATGAAGTGACCCGTTTTAGAGGCTTGTTGTATTTTTTGCAGTAAAACTCAAGAAAATAGTCGACGAGCATGGGTAAATCCCCGATCCTTTCGCGCAATGAAGGGACTTTGATTTCCACCGTGTTTATACGGTAAAGGAGGTCCTGTCTGAATTTGTTTTCTTTCACCATCTGGTAAAGAGGCATGTTGGTGGCGCATATAAGCCGGACATCGACAGGTATTTCGGCATTGGATCCCAGACGCACCACCCGCCTGTTCTGAATCACGCTGAGCAGTTTGGACTGAAGATGAAGGGAAAGATTTCCAATTTCGTCAAGGAAAATACTGCCTTTGTTTGCTGTTTCAAAGCGGCCGGCACGGTCTTCGCGGGCATCGGTAAAAGCTCCTTTTTTAAACCCGAACAGCTCACTTTCGAAGAGGGTTTCACTGATGGCTCCCAGGTCTACGGAAACAAAAATCCGTGAGCTTCTGCCGGAAGCATTGTGAATTGCCCTTGCCACAAGTTCCTTACCGGTACCGTTTTCGCCTAATATTAAAATATTCGCATCGGTGACGGCAACTTTCTGCACAGCATTCATCACCAGTTGCATGGCCGGCGAATCGCCGATGATGGTGGAATAATCGTCACCTTCACGGGCCGAATGCATTTTTTGTTTCGACCGTATATCCTGCAATTCTTTTTTTGAGTCTCTGACTTTCAGATTGGCTTCAATGGTTGACAGAAGCTTCTGGTTGTCCCAGGGCTTCAGCAGGAAGTTGGTTGCCCCCTCCTTGATGCCCTGCACTGCCAGCTCAATGTCACCATAGCCCGTGATGAATATCACCACTGCCGACGGATCAATTTCGAGGATGGCATTCAGCCAGTGAAACCCTTCCTTACCGCTGGTGGCATCCTTGGAAAAGTTCATGTCAAGAAGGATAATGTCATAATTCTCCATCCTGAGCAGGTTCGGAATATTGTTGGGCTCATATTCCGTATGTACTATGGAAAAGTGTTGTTTCAGGAAAAGCTTTGCCGCAAGTAAAATATCCTGATCATCATCAATGATTAGAATTTTCGCTTCCATTTTATCCATAATGCCAACGTGTTTCTTTAGTTACCGACCCTGAAGTGATTTGAATCTCCGTAAAAGTACAACATTTTCTATAATAATTCATTGGCCAGATTGGCCAGCTCCGACCTTTCGCCTTTTTCGAGCCTGACATGGGCATAAATCTCATGATGCTTGATCTTGTCAATAAGGTACGACAGCCCGTTACTCTGTGAATCGAGGTAAGGGGTGTCTATCTGGTATATATCACCGGTAAAAATTATTTTGGTATTCTCTCCCGCCCTGGTGATAATGGTTTTGACCTCGTGGGGAGTAAGGTTCTGTGCTTCATCCACGATAAAGCAAACATTGGAAATGCTCCGGCCCCTGATATATGCCAGGGGGGTGATCACCAGTTTTTCCGTATCCAGCGCTTCCGTGATCCTTTTGAATTCCTTGTCTTTTTCACTGTATTGGCTCTGGATGAACTTCAGGTTGTCCCAGAGCGGTTCCATATAAGGATTCAGCTTGGATTTGATATCCCCCGGAAGGTAACCGATGTCCTTGTTGCTGAGAGGGACAATGGGCCTGGCTAAGTAAATCTGCTTGAAGTTTCTCTTTTGCTCAAGTGCCCCTGCCAGGGCAAGCAGGGTTTTGCCGGTTCCGGCTATTCCCTGAAGGGTAACCAGTTTGATATCGGGGTTCATAATGGCATGAAGGGCGAACACCTGCTCGGCATTCCTTGGGGTGATCTTATATGCAGGCCGTTTATCAAGCCTTTCAACCTTCTTCAACATCGGGTTGTAACAGGTAAGCACGGATGACTTTTCATTTCTGAGGATAAAAAAATGGTTCGGAACGGGTTTGTTTATCCCAATGTTTCTGGCATCGCACATGCCTTCCGCATATAATTTATCGATGGCGGCCGTGTCGACATTTTCAATCAAAGATTTTCCCGAATAGAGAGAGTCAACATCCTTGATTTTTCCGGTTTCAAAGTCTTCTGCCGGCAGGTTCATCGATTTTGCCTTGATCCGGAGGTTGACATCCTTGGTTACAAGAATGACCCTTTTCCCCGGATTTTCATAAGAAAGAACAATTGCCGCATTTAGAATGCGATGATCGGGTTTATCTTCACCAAACACTTTTATGGCATCTATCCCGTTTGCGGGAGTTTCATTCATCACCACCCTGAATTTGCCCGATTTGGGGAAGTCGAGCCTGATCCAGTTCATCAGTGTGCTTTTTGTAGAGAGTTTGTCCATGATGCGGATGAACTCACGGGCTTCAAAGTTCTTGGTTTCATTTCCTTTCTTGAAATTGTCGAGCTCTTCCAGAACGGTTATGGGAATGGCCACGTCGTTGTCGTCGAAACTGTTTATTGCATTGTGGTTGTAAAGGATCACAGAAGTGTCCAGCACAAATATCTTCTCCTGCTTTTTCTTTGCCGGCATGTTATTTATGTTTTTTTAATCCGTGAACTAAAGTACAGCTAATATTTTATTCTGGTATAAAGAGCCGGATAGATTTTTTTGTTAAGGGTTTCCGGGATTTTTAGTTTTCAGCAGATCGCAAATACAGACAGCCTGGAAAGTCTTCTTCCGGGAACATCGGGGGCAGAGCGGGCCGATCTGTTGAATTTGCTTGCACAGTCATTCTGCGCAAAAGATGAAGAAAAAGCGCTGACCTTTGCAAAGGAGGCCCTTTCTCATTCCATAAGGATGGGATACAACGAGGGGAGAGTCACCGCAAGGTTAATCATCGGTAGTATATATTATCAGCAGGGAATGTTGGATAAAGTGTTGTCCTGGGGATTGAAAACCATGACATATTTCACCCCAAAAACACATTGGATCACCAAAATCAAGATTTATCAGGGGGTAGGCAATATATACAGAAATGCCGGGAAAACAGATTCTGCGATCATCTTTTACCGGCTTGCATTAGAGAACATGAGGGATGATGAAAGCTGGGCATGCAGGGCGGAAACACACCGGTCGATGGCGCTTATATACCTATCTTTAAGGGATGCTGAAAACGAATTGAAACATCTAATCCAACTGAAGGAAAATATTTTAAAGAGTTTTCAAGCCCGGAACACATATATGCTTTCATATACCGGGTTCATCTATTGTATGGAGTTAGTGCAGTTTTACGTTCTCCACGGCCGTTCTCCGGCGTCTGTTTCTGCCTGCCGGGAAATATGGGATAGTTTGCATATCTTTGGAGATGCTGCTATGCCATCAGATTATTTCAAAGCCAAAATAGTGGGTCAGATGGCACGCATTAACTGCCAGTGGGGAAACTACCGGACTTCGCTGATCCTGCACGACAGCGCCATCGGAATGTTTAAAAGCGCTATGAAAAACCATTTTGATGAGATTGCAATGCAAAAAAAGACATTTGCTTCAGGGGACTGGCAGATCAATCTTGCCAACCAGATTGAAGGGAAGGCCATAGTTCAGATGTATATGACAAATTAGGGGATTACTACCTCAGAACCGATTCTTTGACCTCCCTGAATTATTATGACAGTTGCCTGGCAATTTCGGAAGAGATTGGTTTACAATCTGTTTGCGCTGAAGTATATCGCAAAAAGGCGGGTATAATGTTCCTGGCCGGCAATGAAATTAATTTGTATCCCCGTGCAACAGAATTAACTAAAGAGCGATTAAAGGACATCAACAGGAAAAGGAAAGGAAAGATCAGATTTTCCATATCGTTTAAAAGAGATGAAAACGGTAAAGAAGATGCAATTTCGGTTGATTTCCTGATTCCGACTTCAAGAAAAAATACGTTTAAGGATATAAACAGCTTTTGATTTTTTAATATGGATTCAGTTTTTTTCTATTTTTATCCTTTCAATTATTTACATTCCTGTGAAAACCCTTGGCAATGTTATCTGGCTTGTTTTTGGCGGATTTATCACCGCCCTTGAATATGTTATAGCCAGCTTTCTTCTGATTATTACCATTATCGGTATCCCGTTCGGCCTTCAAACCATCAAGCTGGCCAGCCTTGCCATTTGGCCTTTCGGAAGGGAAGCCCGGCAAAGTGACCGGGCACCGGGTTGTTTTTCAACCCTCATGAACATCATCTGGATATTGATTGGTGGCATCTGGATCAGCCTGACTCATCTGATATTTGCGCTGCTCCTTGCGATCACCATCATCGGTATCCCTTTTGCCATGCAACATCTGAAGCTTGCCGGCCTTGCGCTCACACCATTCGGACGTGTTATCGTAAGCAAAAATCAGTAATAATCCTGCAGGCCCTCCGGGATTTGTTCGAACATGAGTATTTGGCCCAAACGGGGATTAAGGCTTTCAGGCGAGGTGATACGGCCATCCAGAATCTTTACAAAGGTATCCGCATCGGCAGGAGAAATAACAAATTCCTGCTCAAGCGACCTCTTTTCCAATGAAATGACCCTTTTATCATTCAGCGGGATGGTGATAAACTCATGCAATCCAATGGGATGGGGGGAAATCTGACTGACAAAATACTGCACAGAAATCATTCCCTTTTTTGCAAAGTACTCCCCAATCTGTGAGGGGAACAAGAATTCGGTTTCTCCGCCGGACATTCCTGAAAAAGCTTACCATTGGTGTAAAGCCAGATGTAAACGGCATCCCCGAGCGGTTTCCTTACGGTTTGAATGAATGAAAGACTTTTCTCAAAAGTCAGTAATGGTTCCCCACCGCTTATACTTACCCCCCTGAACCCGAATTCTTTAAGGTAATCAACATAAGTACCGGGTTCGGGAAAAATCAGCGAATTGGTTTCAGGTTCCCCGACCTCATGTTGGGGCGAGGGGCAGTAAAAACAACGGCTGTTGCATATCCCATTAATAAAAAGGCACGACCAGGTACCCTCTCCGCAAATTCTGCAACCCTCCGATAATCCCGAGCCATCTGCCTTGGTGCTTTTATGTGTCCATGTCACCCTGTTTTCCAATAACCGGATGATCGCATCCCTTTCATCCAGCATTTCTCTTGCAAGCTGGGCATCCGGAAAATGCAGAAAGTTGTATTTCAGTCCATACTCTTCCTGATTTTTCAGGATATTGTATTGTTTTAACCATGCAGGGGTTTTCATCCGGTTTAATATAAGTCGGGCAAAATTACCGAATTTGGCAGGGTGAATGATTAACTTCATCCATATTGTGTTAATTTTACATCCGGTATACACTTTCTTATCATAATAATGTGGCGGCTTAAGATATTAATTTTTATCCTGGCGCTCCCGGCCTTGGCGGTGCGGGGATATACCCAGGACAGGAAATCCTTTGCCGGCATACAGGGAGGGTTTTCCATTCCTTTCGGGAAATACCGCGAGGCCACCCTCGACCAGGGAAGTTTCGCCCTTTCGGGATTCAGCGTATCTGTCGAAGGGGCCTGGTTCTTTCATCCGAACATTGGCGCCGGCGCTTCGGCCGGCCTTGCCATGCACCCGGTGGATGTTTCATTGTTAGGGTGGGAAAAAGTGAAGGCTGATCCTTTTCTTCAGGATGTGGTCATCCGCTCCGACCCATACCTTATTTTTTCAGCCATGGGAGGGATCTATGGAAGGTACAAGTTGTTTTCCAAACTGAATCTTACGGGTAAGTTTCTTGCCGGTTTGTTGTACGGCAGAACCCCATATCAGCTTCACAAACCGGAATACTTTTTAACAGGCCCGTCATACTATGAAATAACCCCCGCGAAGGACCGGAAATATTCGTGGCAGGCAGGCCTGGGCCTGGAATACAAAATTACACCCTGCTATGATCTGTTTCTGTCGGGCGAGATTTTATATGACGAATTGGTCTTCCGCTTTAATACTTCAACCGGGATCCGGGAAGATCCCAGGGTCATCGCCCTGGTGAATATACAATTAGGCTTCCGGTTCCGGGTCGGTAAAATTCCCATGACAAATCAACCGGATAAAATTGAAACCTATAATGATCAGGAATCAGAAAGCGGCAATAAATCCCACGCTTCCCTTTCCATAGGTCCGGTTTGACAGGGTATAGTCGTATGTAAATTCGCTCACCAGCCGGATGTTTCTTCTCAAAAGATATCCCAGATGCAATGTGGAAGCGGCATAATCCCCCTCATCAAAACCGGAGTCAGTCCAGTTTACCAGCCCCACCATATACCACTTGCTTTTATCGCCCCGGGGAGTAAAAATCAACTCTGCGAATCCCCCCTGGGTTTCAACATTTTCAAAAAGGGTGACTGAAGACAGGTTGGGCAGCATTTCAGAGTCGTTGCGATACATATATTGCAGGTTAAGTTCCACCATATCACCCAGTGCCAGTGTGAGGTCAGGACCCCAGTAATAGAGTTCATTGGTGAAACCGCCCCCGTCGTTATATTTCAATGCTTCTTTGCCATAATAACCGAACAGTCCGATTCTCAGAAAATCCCCAATGGATTGAGAAATCCTTCCGGCAAAGTTTTTATGATCATCATTATCGAAAATTTTTGAAGCATCCGCATCCGCCAGTCCGTTACCGTTTACCACTTCGAAAGCCAGATCGGTGCCTGTGCTGAAGCCTTGTGTCAGCATAATTCCACGGTCATAGCTTAGCCTGGCATGGGAGATGCCCGGTCGCAGATTATAGATGTAATAATCTTCGAGAGTAAGCCTGAGTTCCCTTTTGAACAGGGGGTCAGAAACGGAAAACTGCCCGACAGCCAGATCCAGCTCCGTGCCGAACATTTGGTTGTAAAACAGGTAGGCGTCCTCCACTCCCACCACTTCACCCCTTTCATCGAAATACACATAAAAATAATAGGCAAGTTTTTTTGACAGATCTCCCCCTGACATCAGTTTCAGGATATAAGGGCTGCCGAAATCGGTGGAACGCTCATTTGCATGATTGAATTTAAGATGGGCGTCCATCCTTACCGCCAGGGGAAAATCCCTGATCAGCGAGAGCTCCTCATCGCCTGTGTCCATAAAAAAGCGGGAAGACTCCTGGTCAGACAGCCGGAATCCGTTGCCGGCAAAATCTTCCCCGTAAGCTTTGAGGCGGGGCATGGGCGAATGGCAGGTGATGCAGCTCATCTGATATTTGCGTGCAAAAGCAGGAATGGCCTTCACGAACTCCGTCAAAGATCCAAAACAAATCATCGCTGTCAGAAAAAGAGTGTATTTTGTTTTCATAACAATGGATTTTACAGGTTATTCAAAAATCTCAATTTCAGTGGAGTGCCGGTTCACTTCAATGATTTCCGACTCATCCTCCGGCACGTTAAGCAGGTCGGCAACAGGTTTTACCAGTTTCTGATAATTGAGGACTGCGGTAACCGTAAGTTTTCCAGGTGCAACACCATCGGGCAACTGAAAAGTGAAGGTCTCCATTTTGGTTTCCCTTGGACCAATTCTGTAATCGACTCCCAGACTGCGGGTATTCCACTGCATGATGGTCATAATCCCGTTTTCATCGAAATAAGGCATCCTGAAGATCCTGTCCCCGGCAGGGACGCCATCCCTGTCAACTCCTTTGAATCCGGGCTTTCCCAGTGGCACGGAAAGATCGGAATAGGCCAGTTCCGTGCCGGCAATGGTATATTCTTCCCCCTCAAAACCTTTTTTATCCACAGGCAGGTGATATGTGTTTCCCTTTGAATCCACTGCTTCGACGTGAAGCCAGACGATACGGTCTTCCACTGATCCGGTGGGGAATTTATGCCCTGTTTTCTGGTTGAAGAGGGCAAGGGTAAACACCACAGGATCTCCCGGTTCGGCTTCCCTTATGTCGGGATGTATCCTGAGTTCGATGGTGCCTTTCACCTTTCCCGGATCATGTGCGCCGTGGAAAAGGTGCTGTCGTGCATCTTCATAAAAGCTGCCCATTTTCGCAGTTTTGCCGCCGGCAGGAGGCATGTGGCAATCCTGGCAGGGTACCCCTTCGCGGGCATAAGGGCCTGCCATCCATTCGAGATGTGTGGATTTTACCCATATCCCGAAGGAATTTTTTTCATTATGGCAAATGCCACAAAACTCAGCCTTGCTATGAAGCTCTGAAAGCATGATCTTGTGGTCAGGAGATTTTATTTCGCCTTCACGTGAACTGTATTTTGTTTTTCCGGGTTGGACCACAAAATTGAAGTTGAAAGGGGTGTCGGCTTCATAATCCTGTATCAGATGACACACCTCACAGGATACCGATTCGTTCGCCCTTGAATTTTCGGCAGGCTTAGGCGGCGGCACGTCGCCTGCCATATAAGCCAGGGGAGCATGGCAGCCGTTGCACCCTTCATGGGCATCTTTGAAAGCCGGATCATTTTTCCCGTGGGCCACGGCAAGGTCAAAATATTCTATCTCATCCCAGTGGTGGGTGTAGGCCTGCGCCATCATCGACTGCTCCCACTGCCTGTAAATGTCGGTATGACATGTTCCACAATACCGGGGTGTTTCAAATTCCTTATAGGTATATACCCCGAAGAGGCTCCCCTCTGCTGCAAAGTATCCGAATCCGGAAAAGAAAAATAAAGAGGCTGCCCATAAAAAAATCACGAAGAATAATTTGTATGCCTTCATATAATTTTGATTTGCCATGTAAAGTTATATTAAAACGGCAGTTTATCTGCCGGTTTTCATTGGTTTTTTTCACCGCGTCTTTAATTTATAAGAAGTTTAAATTAATATAAGCTTAACCGGGGTATCTACAAAGGAAATTCAAAATGTTTACTTTTGCCGCCCCAATTTAAATGAATGAACCTATGGACTTCATTTTCAAGGAAATAGTTAATTCGGGATTGATATTGTTTTCGGTCATCGATATCCTGGGATCGGTGCCCATTATCATTGATCTCAGGCAGAAGGCCGGGCATATACAATCGGAAAAAGCCACTTTGGCGGCGCTGGTGATTATGGTGTTGTTCCTCTTTGTCGGGGAATGGATACTGAACCTGATGGGTATTGATGTTTCCTCTTTTGCCATTGCCGGCTCCTTTATCATATTCCTTCTTGCCGTGGAAATGATTTTAGGGATCAGCCTTTTCAAAGATGTTTCAGCCGAAACAGCTTCCGTGGTTCCCATTGCCTTTCCGTTGATTGCAGGGGCAGGCACACTGACCACCCTGTTGTCGCTGAGGGCGGAATACAACCCCGAAAACATTATTGCCGGCATTGTAATCAACCTTGCGCTGGTGTATCTTATCCTCAAAAAGACAAACGTCATTGAAAGGTTCCTGGGAAAAAACGGCATTAATGTGCTAAGAAAGGTGTTTGGGATCATACTTCTGGCCATCGCCGTCAAACTTTTCAGGACCAACACCGGGATATGACATTGCTTCAGGTTTGAAGCAGTTCATTTTTTTCGTGCATATTATGGATTCTGAGGGCTTATTTTGAAAGAAGTTTCATAATATTGCAGAAGTAAAAACAAGATTTATGACTGATGGAAATAACAGGTAAAATCATTGAAATACATCCTGAAGTGCAGGGAGAAGGGAAGAACGGTCCATGGAAGAGGCAGGATTTTATTCTTGAAACGGAAGACCAGTTCCCGCGAAAGGTATGTATCTCTGTATGGGGCAACCGCATTGATCTGAAATCTTACCAGGTGAACGAAAAGATTACGGCCTCGATCAACATTGAGAGCCGTGAATTTAACGGGAAGTGGTTCACCAGCGTTAAGGCCTGGCGCCTTGATAAGGCAGGCGCCACAGGAGCCATCGACCCTGAATACCCGCCTCCCCCCGATTTCCTCCCGCCTGACGACCTGCCAGGCGAGCAGGCCGATGATCTTCCTTTTTAGAAATGAAAATCACGCTGATAAACGGAAACCCCGATCCGTATTGTAACGGATTTGAAGATTACCTCTCGAATCTGTCAGCAATGCTGAAAAACAAAGCTTATGAAAAGAGGTTTGCCAGGCCATATTGATACAGCAGGCTTATTACGGCTTTAGGGAATGAGGATAATTGATT
>JAFGME010000204.1 GCA_016927695.1 Bacteroidales bacterium | reverse complement strand
TTCCCAAAAAAGGATGGACTGAGGAAGACGGCGCCCTCCGCGTTGCCGGCTCCGGCATGGGTGAGGCAGGCGGCGGCGGCGACATCATCACCGTGGAGAAATTCGGCAATTTCGAGTTCTCGGTGGAATGGAAAGTGTCGGAAGGTGGCAACAGCGGCATCTTCTATCTTGCACAGGAGAAAGAGGGGCAGCCCATCTGGAAATCCGCCCCCGAAATGCAGATACTGGATAACGAACGGCATCCCGACGCCAAACTTGGAGTGGACGGCAACCGGGCCGCAGGCTCCCTCTACGACCTCCTCCCCGGAAAACCTGAGGCGGTGAAGCCCGCCGGAGAATGGAACGAAGCCAGGATCATGGTGTACAAAGGAACCGTCGTGCACTGGCTCAACGGCGTGAAACTGCTGGAGTATCACCTCTGGACCGACGACTGGAAGAATATGACGGCCAACAGCAAATTCAAAGATTATCCGGATTTTGTGAACCCCGCACAGGAAGGCTATATCGGCCTCCAGGATCATGGCGACGATGTCTGGTTCAGGAACATTAAGATCAAAAGGCTGTAAAAGGGAACAATCTCCAAATACGGCGGCCGGAAATGGCCATGCTTTGCTCCGGTCTCCGGCTCTGCCGGTGTGATTTCTGTTGCAACGGCTTCACTCGTTAAGGAAGAAAGGTCTTTACGATCACAGCCGTCAGGGCTTGTGCGCATATCCGTGTTCAGTTATTAATTTAAAGAAAATAAATAATTTTTCGTATCATCCGGGCTAAGGGTTTTCATCCCCAAACCCGGAGGGTTTGAAGGTTTGTCGGCATGGTTGCCGGCTCTCTGTTCCGGCATGCCTCTGATCTTTGCTATAACTGCCCTGGCGGCAGGCTCCTGATTCTTTCGCAATGGGCCAAAGGCAGCCCGGCATGTATCAACCTGCAAGACGGGGCAGGCAGGCAGGATAAGATGAATTAGCAACATCTAATCAATATTAATCCTGCAATTCCTCAAAATGATTTTGCTTAATAAGATAAAAATGCAGTTGATAAAGAGGTAACATTTGCAGGTTTTTGTGATTTTAGTGTAAATGTTACTCAGCAAAACAAACTTCGGGAACAAGATATCGAACACATCATGGATACTTCCTGAAAAAACTGGGATATCAATATGAATCAAACTGATGATATTGTTAAAGTTTTTATTATGAATATTCCTGATAATATCATTACATTTGCTCATTATTATCATAGAAGATATTGTGCAATTGCTATGATAGTGTATTTATTAACAGGTAATTAAATAAATGCAGCTATGAATGAATTTGTGAATGAACTTAATGATTATGTAAAGGATGTTCTTGGTTATGATCCTGATGCCCATCCTGTAGATAATACAATCAGGAATACCCTCCCTTTAATTCTCAGGAATAAATATGCTTTTTATGATGCTGTGCTTGAAGATCACCAATTGGTGATTGCCGTTAATGTAAATGATGAGAATACCCCGGCAGATCAACTGCGGAAGCAATTGGATATGGTTTATAAAGCTTTTGGAAAGCATGTGGTTTATGTAACAAACAGGCTAAAGAGCTATAACCGGAAAAGATTCATCAATAAAAAGATTGCTTTCATTGTGCCCGGTAAACAAATGTATATACCGTACATGATGATTGATTTACAGGACTTTGGATTAAAGGGGGCAAAAAGGCCGGAAGCAATGACTCCGTCGATACAGTATATGCTGCTTTATCATCTGCTGATCGAATCCCTTGAAAGTTTACCGCTTAATATCATTGCAGAAAAACTGAACGTCGGACCGATGACCATTACCCGCGCAGCCGCTTATATGCAGGATGAAATCAACGTTTGCAGGGTTGAAGGAACAAGGGAAAAAAATCTTGTTTTTCACATGGATGGGAGTGCATTGTGGAAGAAGGTTGAACCTTACATGGCCACCCCGGTAAAGAAAACGATCTTCGTTACCGATTTTCTTAATTTGCCCGAATACAGGATCACCAACGTAAATGCCCTGGCGAATTATACAAACATTGCCGGAGACAACCGGCATTACATGGCCATGGCAGATTTTCAGTTCAACGAATTATTAAAAAACAAAACGATAAAAGATTATGGCGATCAGGATGGGGAAACTGCTATTGAAACCTGGAAATATGACCCGGTCGGTTTAACCCGGAATCAATTCGTCGATCCCCTGTCGCTGTACCTGGTGTTCAGGGATGACCCCGGTGAACGCATACAGATCGCCATCAATCAAATGCTGGAGGATATCAAATGGTAAAAGCAAACCCGAAGCTTATCGATTTATTTCTCCCGAAAAAGAAGAATTCCCGGTGCAGGCAGAGATCTTTTCCCGCAAGCCCGACATCCTGGGCGATTTTGACGGCGCCCACCTGGCGCCCATTCCCCTGGGCGAAGAACTGGGAAGCCTTTCTGCCATTTTGATGAATGACGATTATTATGCATTTGCTAAAAAAAATGCGGAATTAATTGACGGGCTGCACCTGGCCACCACCCCGGCACTGATCTGCCTGAAAGCAAAAGCCTTCCTGGACATTGGTGAAAGACTGGAAAAAGCCGACTGGGCCAACGAGGGAGAAAAAAGCAAACTGCAAAAAGACCACAAAAAACATAAAAACGATGTGATCCGCATTGTCCTTATTTTGACAGGTGACGACAAAACGGAACTACCAGACCTAATAAAGCATGATCTGCAGCACTTCATCCATCTTACGAAAGCCGACCCGCCCGATCACCAACAACTGGCGAAAAATTTCGGGGTGGTATCGATTGACCCGGAACAGATTCTCGAGCAACTTAACCAAACCTTTGGATTGTGATGAAAAGGAAGACAGAGGTAAGAGAAAAATTAGATACATACTTCATTTTCTATTACCCTGTTTTTACTGTACCAAAACTTGCTAAACTAAATCAAGGCACTTCTATTAACGGTATAACGAGAGTCGTGCCAACCGGGCTGAAGGGTTTTTCGTTCCCAAACCCGGAGGGTTTGTATGTTTGTAAAAATTACTCACCCGTCTGAAATGTTCGACCCCGGATGGGGTCGGATGGCTTTGACGTAACATCATTTTCTACCAACATCTGACCTCTACGGGGTCGGGTTGTGATTTTTGATGCTTTTGGCAGGACATAAACCGGGGGGATCATGGTGCGGATTCAAAATATTTCACAGAATCCCGGCATTCCGTGCATTTTCTCACTATCTTTGACAAATGATTTCATTATCAGCACCTTCGGAGAACATAACAAAATGATGATCCAATGTACTCATTCAGGATAGCTCATTCGGTTTTTGCACTGGTTTTAACCTGTATCATAAACCTGGTTTCTGCACAAATTCCTGACACCATAGCCAACTGGGACGGGATAAATGTAACCTGGACAGTTTCAGCCGCTGCCGGTCAGGTGGTCGAAAATCCTGAACAGCAAGGCATCAATCCTTCCGCCTATTGCATGGAAATAATAACCAGCAGCAATCCATACGATTTAATTTACACAGAATTCTCTGTTCCGGTAAACTTCTCCGAATATCCTCTTTACCGGCTCAAAATATTAGCCCCGGCCTCCGGTGGAAACGTGTTGCTGAAATTTGAGAACAGCAACAACACCTCCTGGCAGGAAATTGAAAAAACCCCGGCTCCCGGCCAGTGGGATGACCTTGAGTTTGATTTTTCGGGAACCACAGCGCCTGATTTTATCCGGATGGTCATCTTTTTTGATTTTACCGGCACCAACCCCGGAAATCAATGGTATGTGGACGATGTGATCAGGATTTCTGACGGCCCTGCCGGACTAACCACCAACCTTCCGATCGTTGTCATCAACACTTTTGGCGTGGAGATCCCGGATGAACCCAAAATTACGGGCCACATGAGTATAATCAACAACGGGCAGGGAAATTTAAACCACCAGTACGATCCTCCGAATGATTACGATGGTTATATCGGGATAGAAATAAGAGGGGAGAGTTCTCAAATGTTCCCCAAAAAATCGTATGGCTTTGAAACCAGGGATGAGCAGGGTGAGAAGCTCAACGTTCCGCTGCTTGAAATGCCCGAAGAAAACGACTGGATATTGTATGCACCCTACAGTGATAAATCCATGCTGAGAAATTTCATCTCCTTCTATATGGGCAGCAAACTGGATCCTTATTGTTCACGAACGGCTTATTGCGAGGTGATTGTGAACGATGATTACAAAGGGGTTTATATTCTTATGGAGAAAATCAAAAAAGATGAAAACAGGGTCAATATTGCGACATTGAAACCGGAAGACATCTCAGGCGACGAACTTACAGGGGGATATATCGTCAGGGTGGATAAGATAGCCCCGGGGTTTATTTATGGCGTGGATGGCTGGAAATCAATACCTTCGCCACCCTATCCCAATGCCATGAACATCACATTTCAGTTTTATTACCCCGAAGCGGAAGATATAGTTCAGCAGCAGAGGGATTACATACAAAACTATGTTTCAACAGCTGAAAACGCCCTGACCGGCTCAAACTTTGCCAACCCGGATATGGGATACAATAAATATTTCAATACAGGCTCATTTGTCGACCAGATGATTTTGAACGAAGTATCGAAAGAAGTGGATAAATACAGGTACAGCACCTACTTCTTCAAAGAGAAAGAAAGCGATGGAGGGAAGCTGTTTTCCGGGCCCGCCTGGGATTTTAACCTGGGTTATTCCAATGTGGATTACTGGCCTCCCGGAAATAGTTTCACAGGCTGGAATTATACCCTGGTTGAACCCTCCGTTTGGAGTATCATGTTCTGGTGGAAACGGCTGATGGAAGATCCCTATTTTAAAGATCTGTCTAAAACCAGGTGGCACAAATTACGTCAAAATGAATTAAGCAACCCTAACCTTGAACTTGTGCTGGATTCGGTAGTGGAATATATATACGAAGCACAGCAAAGAAATTATGTGCGCTGGCCCATCCTGGGCACCTATGTCTGGCCCAACTACAACTGGCAGGGTAATGACTATGACGACGAAGTGGAATATCTCGAAAACTGGTTATTTAACAGGCTCACTTGGATCGACAATAATTTGCCGGGCAGCATACTTACACCCTCTGCAGAGTTAGCCGGGTTGTTTCCCGTGATTGAGATCGCTTTGACCGATGAATATTTCAGCCGGGAAATCCTGAAAAACAGCCATTTTACCCTGAACAATGCACCGCCCGGGATAGCCATTGATACGGTGATTTACGAAAATGCTTCGCAAGCCACCATCATATTGTCCGGAATTCTGAATGAACCGGTGGATGTTTCTGTGACTATGAAAGATAAAATCCTGAACGGGTTTGAGGATTTAACCTCCGGTGTTTTATCCCTGATCGTTGGGTATATGCAACAGGCCGCCCCGGATATTTCCCTGACCGCTGCAAAAAACACCTTGTATTTAAAATGCAACCGGCCGGAATTATTGGGAGGCGAATTTGAAATATTCCAGCTTACCGGCCAAAGAATTAAAACTTCCGGGATTGAACAGGTTCAGATGAACAGCATTGATGTCTGTTTCCCGGCTGGCATTTATATATGCAGGTACCGGTTTAACGGGAAGATACAGACCGTTAAAGTGGCCCTGTTGAAATAAAGGATGTGCCTGCTGATTATATTTATTATTTACCCGATAAATAACTGATTCATTGAAAATTAGCAATAATGATTATCAGGATTAGAAAAATATCAGGTAGGTTTTTCATCGCCGGAATCCTGATGTTATTTTTTGATCCGCTTATTACAGCCCAGATCAATAGCATGGGTACTCCGTTCATTAAGAATTACTCCCGCATGGACTATCAGGCAGGCCAGCAGAACTGGATGATTGACCAGAGGCCGGACGGCCGCATCTTTTTCGCCAATAATGATGGTATTCTGGAGTTTGACGGGATCAACTGGAACCTTCATCCTTTACCCAAAGGCATAGTGGTGAGGAGTGTTTTTGTATCGCCTGAGGGCAAAATATTTGCCGGTGGATACAATGAATTCGGTTTTTTCGAACCGGAATTGCCCGGTCAGCTGGTTTACCATTCATTCAACGATTTACTTAAACCTGAGGACCGGAATTTTGATGAGATCTGGCGCATCCATAACACACCTGACGGAATGATCTTTCAGTCATATACTCAAATGATTATAATCAACGGTATGCAGGCTGAGGTCGTTAAAGCGCCGGGGAATTTTCATTTTTCCTATTTTGTCAATGGTCAGTTGCTGGTTGTTGATTTGGAAAAGGGGATTCTTCGCTATTCCATGGGCAGTTTTTTCCCGTTGCCCGGCACTGAAATTTTAAAGGGATACGAAATCTGGGCCATTTTACCCTTTGGCAATAAACTGCTTTTCGCCACTGCTGACAAAGGCCTGTTTATCTACGATGGCAACCGGTTAACTGAATGGTCGAACCCTGCAGCCGATTTTTTGCAGCAAAACCAGGTTTTTTCAGCCCTGGCCCTGGATGAGGATTATTTTGCGTTTGGTACGGTTTTAAATGGCTTGCTTATCACTACCAAAGAAGGCAAACCAGTACAAAAAGTAAACAGGAGGAAAGGATTGCAAAACAACACTGTGTTATGCATACACAGGGATGCAGCAGGAAATCTTTGGTTGGGGACGGATAATGGAATAGATTATGTTGAGATAAATTCACCCCTGAGCGTATTGTCAGATGAACATGGGATCAGCGCGGGGTATACTGCAAACCGGTTTCATGATATACTGTATCTGGGTACCAACCAAGGGGTGTTCTTTAAAACATGGGAATCGTTTTTATCCCCCGAAAAAAATGAGGAGTTTGAACTTCTGGAAAATACCAGAGGGCAGGTTTGGACGCTACAGGTGATTGATGATCAACTGTTTTGTGGAACCCACAGTGGATCCTACATCATTCAGGGCAAAAAAGCGCGAAAAATTTCCGATGTCCCCGGCGGCTGGACCCACAGGAAATTGCCTGGTCATAAGGATAAAATAGTGGGTGGAACCTATTCGGGCTTAATAATTATTGAAAAAAACGGAGACACCTGGGGAGAGGCAAGAAAGGTAAAGGGATTCAATGAATCGTCAAGGATGCTGGAAGCTGACAGGGACGGCAGTATTTGGATGAGCCATGGATTCAAGGGAGTTTACCATATTTTTTTGAATGAGGGCCTGGACAGTGTTGTCCGTGTCGATTTTTACAACTCATCTGACGGATTCCAAAACGAAATAGGAATTAATGTTACCCAACTGAAAGGCAACATATATTTTTCAGCTCCCGACGGACTTTATGAATATGACAGAAATACAGATCACTTTAACAAAAGCGCGTTCATTAATGATCTGAACGACTGGGTGAATCTTGCACAGTTAAAAGAGGATAAAAATGGCAATATATGGTATTTTGCCAATAAGGCAGCAGGAGTGCTCAGGATACAGGAAGATGGAGGCTATACCAATATCAATCTGCCTTTTAAACAAATTAACGGAAGTTTCATTGGGGGCTTCGAGTTTGTTTATCCCATAGATGATCAGAATGTGTTATTCGGGGCCAGCAATGGTTTCATTCATTATAATCCCGAAAAGTTTAAGGACTATCAGTTCCCTTTCACTGTTTACATTAATAAGGTCAGTGTGTTCAATCCTGATTCGGTAATATTTTCAGGCTATTTTCACGGGATCAATGAGAATATTCCGGCCCTGAAGTTCAGAAACAACAGATTGTTTATTTCGTTTTCGTCAAATGATTATGAGAACCCCGACAAAACCGAATATTCAACATTTTTATACGGGTATGATTCCGATTGGACCGGATGGGAGGTAAGGCACAACCGGGAGTTCACCAATCTCCGGGAGGGTGATTACAAGTTCTCGGTTAAAGCCCGGAATATTTACGGGATAGAGACAGAGGCCGCCTCTTATGCATTTGTTGTCAACCCTCCATGGGAAAGAACCAGGCTGGCATACGCAGTATATATCCTGATTGGCGTTGTTCTGGTCAGCATCATACTATTAATGATCAGAAAAAAAATAGAGCGGTCAAAACAGAAAGAGATATTACGTCAACAGGAGAAATTTAAAGAAAGGGAAGATAAATTGCAACGGGAAACCCTTGAGGCGGAGAAAGAGATCATACGCCTGAGAAATGAGAAACTCAGCGAGCAAATGACCATGAAAGACAAGGAATTGGCCAATTCAACCCTGGAAATGATTCAGAAGAACAAACTGTTGAACAAAATAAAAAATGACCTGAAAAAAATATCATCCGGCACTCCGGACCAGGAGTTGAAGAACCAGATTCATATTCTTGCCAAAAAAATTAACCGGGAACTCGATACCGAGAAACAATGGGAGATTTTTGAAACGCATTTTGAAAATGTGCATGAAGCTTTCCTGAAGCGGCTTAAAAGCAGGTATCCTGACCTCAGTCCAAGGGAGTTAAAACTATGTGCTTACCTGCGTCTGAACATTTCGAGCAAAGAAATTGCCGCATTGATGAACATTTCTACCCGTGGTATTGAAATCAGCAGATACAGGCTGAGAAAAAAACTGGATCTTCAACGAAATGAAAATCTCACAGATTTCATCCTGACCTTCTGATGTTGTATACATATTTCTTAAAAAAAAGCAAAGGTACACGTCGCTAAGATGCTGTATATTAATACTAAAGAAATTTTTTGATGAGTTTTTGATGTAGTAAAATTTCATTTTGATGAAATTTTGTTGATACCCTGTTTTTGGAAACCGTCATACATCAGATATAATTTTGGGAATGGATATAACATTCGACTGTTGCTGAAATTTTAAAAAACAAATATTATTCTGTATGAAGAAAGTTTATACATTAATCGTTATGTTTCTCTTCATGTGGTGTGTGAAAATCCACGCACAGGAAATAACCGTTTCCGGCAAGGTTTTTTCGGCTGATGACAATATGACCTTGCCGGGGGTTACCGTACTTGTGAAAGGAACAGTGACCGGAACAACAACAGATGTTGACGGGAAATACACCCTGGGCAATGTTCCCTCCAACGGCATCATGGTATTCTCATTTGTCGGAATGCAAACACAGGAGATTCAGGTAAGCGGTCAGACGGTCATAGATGTTATTATGAAAACCGAATCTTTTGGGTTGGATGAAGTGGTTGTAATCGGATACGGTAC
>JAFGME010000203.1 GCA_016927695.1 Bacteroidales bacterium | reverse complement strand
GCGCCACGTATGATAAGCGGTTTGCGGGACGTTGAATTTTTCCAACGTATCAGATAGTCAAATTTATCTCTTTCCACTTTGAATTTTTGTTCAAAGATACACTTTTTCAAACGACTTTTTGTAATAAACTACATTTTTTCAAACGACTTTTAGGAATTACCTGTAAGTAGAATCCCCCTGCAATTCTCTGAGAATAATGTGTTTTTTACTGAGATGGTTTTGTCCGTACTTATCCCCAGGGTTGATTTCGAATTTATGGCAACCGTATCAAATACAGCATCATGGGGAATTGCAAATTTCAGAGTGAATTTGCTGTAATAATCCGGTCCTGAATTGCGGGTGCACGGCCTTGGGTTCAATACTCCCGGAGAGGTGTTTGCAGTACGCAAGTTAAGCCTGATCGTTTATGCATGGAAACCAGCTTAGCCCGTAGGGCTTTAACATCCATAAAACGAGATAACACACCGGACACCGGCCTTGCCCGTCAGGGCATCAAGAAAGAAGCCCGGGGGAAATTTCTAATTTCTAATTGCCCTAATGCCGAAGGAATGCATAATTTCCAGTACCAGAATCCCAACGATGCATTTTTTTCTTGCTGTCATTTTTCACAGCCAATCCCTATCTTTTATTCACTATGAACCAGCTTCATCACCATCCTTGTGGCTTCACCCACAAACTCCCTGCATTTGTCATGAAGGTTTTTCTCATCGAATTCCATATGTCCCTTTTCTGTTCCAAGGTCAACCCCTGTGAGGCCGGGACAGGAGACATCCCCGAAGCTGATCCTGAATCCGGCGATGAGCTTTTGAACAGCCTCATAATTTTTCTCCTTGTCGCCTTCAGCATGATTCCTGCCGAGAAGAAGATTCAGGGCAAGGACAGCGCCTGTCACTGCGCCGCAGGTACCGCCTGTCCTTGCCATACCGGCGCAAAAACCGGTGGCTATCCTTGGGATGGTCTCCGAATGTATGTTATGATGCTCTGCTATGGCTTTCAGAACGCTCTCGGCACAGCCGAATCCGGAGTCGAAATATGCTTTGCTTTTTTCAATGGTATCTTCCATGCGAATTGTTTTTATGCTCAGGAATTCATCCTGCTGCAATAATAGTCAAATTTCCAAAAATCCAATAAAATTTCCTCCATTGCCAACTGCATACTGCTTACTCCCCATTTCCTCCCTTTTCATCCAATAAAAATTCTAAATTCACACTTGCCACAATGCCAATTCTTACTATTTTAGAACCCTCATTAAAACTTTGCAAATGAAAAAAGCATCATCTCTCACCATTCTGTTGATACTTCTTGTTTTTCAGCAGCTTATCTCCCAGGAAACGGCAACCAACAACACACCCGATGGCGCTCCAGTTCCTGAAACTGTCATCGTTGCCGACGGCCGTACCCTGAACGATCTCAGCGATCTGCTTTTGCCCGATCCCCAGCAAACCGACATTGATCCGGGCATACTTCCCGAAGGGGATTTCATGTTTCGCTCATCTTTTACCAACGACGGTCAGTACGTGCTGGTAGCCAATGGCGGAACGGACAATGTAACTGTCTTCGATTTCGCGACAATGACGCCCGTGGCCGTTGTGGAAGTTGGCGACTACCCCTGTGACGTGGCTGTTACCGACGATTATGCCGTGGTGCCCTGCATCTTCGGGAACGAGATCTACGTTATCGATCTGTCCGATTTCACCGTGGCAGGAAGCTTTCCTGCCGACGAGCAACCGGTTTCGGCAGTGGTGAGCCCTGATGGGAATTTTGCATATGTCGGCTGTGATATCAACGACAAATGCGAGGTCATCAACCTTTCAACCATGTCGCACGAAGCCACATTCAACGACTTCCCCATCGAACTGATCTCCTATTCCTGGATATCCACAGGAGGCAGAAGCAGTTTCAAGTTTTCATCCTTTTCGGTTACAAACGACGGAACCCACCTGATAGTGGGGAACTCCGAAAACGACGTTCTTTTCATCAATACTACCACAGGCAATGTTGATTACTCTGTCAGCGGAATAGCCAATTGCTTTGTGACGGGTGTTTCCGGAGATGGAAATAAAACAGTGGCTCTGAGTAACAACAACAATGTTTTCAATGTGTATCAGATTGACAATGCCACCCATGCAATTACAGGAACAGTGCTTGTTTCCGGGTATTCCCTTTCGACCTACGAGGTGGGAGTGAACCAGGATGGCAATAAGGCTTATGTGGGCATCAGCAACAATTCGAGCGCCATCGTCAGGTTCCAGACGAGCGATTTCAAAGTGTTTACTGATACCTATACCGCTTTCTGGATAGGCACTTCGGCAGACCACAACTACATTGTCAACGGGCAGTTTCGCTTCTGTATCCTCGATTTCGCCACCGAAACCATCCTTGGCCAGAACTGGGGCAACACCCAGACCTTCGGCTGTGTCTCTCCCACGGATCTTAATGTAGTTGGTTATGACCCGTTGCGGTATGAAGGGCTCTTTTTTTATGACTGTACCAATCCCAACAGTATTGTCCTGAAGGGAAAAGAGCTCTCCGGCTGGCCTCCTGAAGGGGATACGCCCTACCGCATCGCCATTTCTCCCGACGGCAGCAGGGCGGTGACATCCAACTCCATATCACACAACACCTCCATCGTCAATCTGGACACATACCAGGTCGATACGATCATCTCCCTTGGAGAAAGCTCTGATGCCGTGGCCATCACCCACGATTCCCAATGGGCTGTGATGGGGGGCTACGATCTCAACACCATCAAGCTGATCGACCTTTCCGGCAATGAGTTTGTGACTTCAGTGGTTACAGGCCAGAGACCGATGATGGTCACCATCAGCCCTGACGACAATTATGCATATATCGGCAACCTGAAGGGCAATTCCGTTTCTTTTGTGGAGCTCGACGGCGCCAACAGCGCAGAGATCGTTGAAATACCTACCGGCGTAATCGGCCTGAGCTGGGCCGCTTTCGGCGTAAGGAGCAGCGTGGAGGTCGATCCCACCGGTCAGTACATACTTGTAGCTGCAAGTTTCGAAGACAAGGTACAGGTGATCGACATACAGCAGCAGCAGATCGTGGCCAATCTTCCGGTCGGGACTTTCCCGTTGAAGATCGCATTCAACGCCACAGGCGAATATGCCTGTGTCACCAATTACAACAGCGACTCCTATTCCATCATTCATGTGGACGGAGCCAACTCCACTGTTGTTGGCACTTTCCCCTGCAATGGAGATTATCCCATGCGGCTGGCCTACAACGAGGTGGATGATGAGTTCGGGGTCGTCAATTACGGAACCAAAACCGTCATCAATATCAACCCGCAGACAGGGGCCATCAATAGTACCGACTATTACACCCAATATGGAAGCCCGGTCATGATAGATTATGACGTGGAAGGGAAACCCCTGGTGCTGACCCTTTCGAACGATGATGCCCCCGGCCACCTTATCCGTGACGGAGAAGCCATAGCCCTCCCTGCCACACCCACCTATTTTGACTACAGCCCTGCTTCAAACAAAGCTGTGGTTTGCATGCCGGGGCCGGATTATGTAACGGTTATAGAATACGATCCCAACACCAATCCCCCGGAGGCCGGTTTCACAGCCAATGTCACAACCATCTATGTAGGCGAAAGCGTTGAATTCTCCGATCTTTCACTCAACTTTCCCACCTCCTGGGACTGGACTTTTGAGGGGGGAGACCCTGTCGTTTCCGCCTTGCAGGATCCAGTTGTAACCTACAATACAACAGGTGTATATGATGTTGCACTGACGGCCGCCAATGCCTATGGCAGCGACACTGAAACCAAGGCAGATTATATCACTGTCAATCCGTTGGTGTTCATTGATGAGAAGGGTTCCCGCACAGAGATCAGCCTCTCCCCCAACCCGGTGACGGACCTCCTCAGCGTGCATTCCTCCGGGAAGCTTTCCCAACCCCTGGCCATCATGTGCTTCAGCTCCCAGGGCCGTCTGATGATAAGCTGTGAACTTACAGCGCAGGAATCATTTCTGGATATGTCAGGTCTTAAGGCCGGATTGTATCTCCTGAAAGTCATCTCAGGGGAAAATCACAGCTTTTTCAAGATCCTGAAACAATAGTCAAATGAAGGTCAACGGAAAGCATTATCTTACCATTTGGATGGAGGGAAGCACGGTTTATATGATCGACCAGACCCTCCTGCCCTTTGAGTTCAGGATTTTCGAGGCAAAAAACTACAGGGATACCTGCAAGGCGATCAGCGCCATGATTGTCAGGGGAGCGGGGGCCATCGGCGTTGCAGCAGGATTCGCCATGGCGCAGGCCTGCATGGAAGGCCAGGGCGGAGGATATCTTGACTACATTCAAAACGCCAGGAAGGAGATTGAGGCTACCAGGCCGACTGCCCGCAATCTCTTTTATGCCACTGAAAGGGTGTTCAATGCTGCTCTTAAATCCGTTGAAAGCGCTATCCGGGAAGCCATCGCCATTGCCGAAGAAAACATTCAGGATGCGCTTGCCATCGGAAAATACGGCCAGGCAATCATTCCCGGTAAAGCCCGGATAGCTACACAATGCAATGCCGGATGGCTCGGTTTCGTGGATCATGGTTCGGCGCTCTCGGTTGTTTATGCTGCACGCGATGCAGGTAAAGTTCTTTTCGTTTATGTGAACGAAACCCGGCCGCGTAGTCAGGGGGCCAGGCTGACGGCCTGGGAACTGCATCATGAGAACATTCCCCATACCATCATCGCCGACAACGCCTGTGCTTATTTTGCTGCTTCAGAAAAGATAGATTTGTTTGTGGTGGGCGCCGACAGGATTGCCCGGAACGGCGATACCGCCAACAAAATCGGAACCCTCGACAAGGCAATTATCGCAAAAGAGTTTGGCATACCATTTTATGTGGCAGCGCCACTCTCGACCTTTGATGTAAAATGCCAGACCGGTAAAGATATTCCCATCGAGGAAAGGGATGAGGATGAGGTGCTGTTCCAGTCGGGAACTGACGCAGAAGGTGTTTACCGCAACATCCGTGTCTCCAATCCGGGATCGCATGCCCTGAACCCTGCCTTTGACGTTACCCCTGCAGGTTACATTACAGGTATCATTACTGAGAAAGGGATAATAAAGCCCATTGAGGAAGAAATTGTTAAAATCTGCAATGCCTGATTTATGGAAGATATAAAGCGCTGTTCATGGCCTTCGAACGATCCCCTGATGATCGAATATCATGATAAGGAATGGGGCGTTCCGGTGCACGACGACCGGAAACATTTTGAATTCATGCTTCTGGATGCCTTCCAGGCAGGCCTGAACTGGAAGATCGTCCTCCACAAAAGGGAAAATTTCAGGAGAGCCTTCGAAGATTTTGATTTCGAAAAAGTGTCACAATTTGATGAAATGAAGATCCAGGCTTTGCTGAAGGACGAAGGGATCATCCGGAACCGCCTGAAGGTGAACGCGGCAGTGAAAAATGCAAAAGCATTCTTAAGCATCATAAAGGAGTTCGGATCTTTCGACAAATACATCTGGCAGTTTGTTGACTATAAACCCATTATAAATAAATGGGAGACCCTCAGCCAGTTGCCCGCCACCAGCCGTGAATCGGATCTCATGAGCAAAGAGCTGAAAAAAAGAGGTTTCACTTTCGTGGGATCGACCATCTGCTATGCCTACATGCAGGCTGCCGGAATGGTGAACGACCACCTGATGACCTGTTTCAGGTATAATGAACTCTCAGAATGAGAACAAAATCCGGATAATTATGCCGTAAGACAAAAAAGCAAAGTCATAGCAGAAAAGAATCAACGTGAAAAGTGTCTGTGAGAAAGTGATCAGGGGATAGTGGTTGGTGATTTGTGATTTTATGATTTGTGATTTGTGATTTGTGGTTCGGAAACCGGAAAACCTGATTACCGAAGCTGCAGCGCAGGCAGGTGCAAAATGATACATTGGCTCTGTCAGTGGGCAACCCGACTGCCGGTTGGAGTGGTTTGCAGTTAGCAAGGTAAGCTTGATCGTTTATGCATGGAAACCAAAATTAGCCCATAGGGCTTGAACAACAATAAAACGGAAAGATCAAACGAAAACTGGTTTTGCCCTTAGGGCATCAACAACCATAAAACGAGATAACACACCGAAAACCGTCCTTGCCCGTAGGGCATTAAGAAAGAGGCCCGGAGGAAATTTCTGATTGCCCTAATGTCGAAGGAAGACCTGATTTTCAATACTCAAACCCATATTCTGCGTGCTGTGAACCTTGCGAACCTTGCATTTACCTCTTACCGTAGGTGGGACTGCAAAATCGCTATTATACACCAGGACTTCAGGCATTTCAGCCACTTCACATCTATAACATATTTCTCTTGCTTTTCGAAAAGCATTTATTTATATTTGCAAAGTAAGTTTTTAACACAAAACGGTCATGGCCCTTAGAGATAATATAATATTAGCCTGGGTTATTATTTTATCAACCCCAATGTTATCATTATGCCAGGATTTCTGGGAAGCCGTTGCTATCCCGGAGGATATGGGTATAAGCCAGATGATAACCGGCAGCAATGGTTATATATATATAAATCCAATGACTATGGAGAAAGCTGGTACCAGGTTTTTCAACCAACCATCATTTCGGGGAATGTTCTTTGTTTTGAGAGCGGCTTTGACAGCATTGTATTTGCAGGCGCTGCCGTTGACAACGGGATAATACGGTCTGCCGATTACGGTGAAACATGGAGTGTTGTTCATGCCTTCACGTATGAAGAGCTGGTGTATGATATTACTATCAGCCCCGGGGGTGTAATATGGGCAGGTACGGACAATATATACGGTACAACCGGCGCATACAGGTCTTACGACATGGGCCTTACCTGGGAATATACCGGCCCTGAAGTGCAGGTGTACAGCATTGAGTTCAATGCCCTGGACGAAATGTTTGCCGGTACAAATATATACGGGCTTTACAAATACATCGGAACAGGCTGGGACAATGTGGTTCCCGGCCATTCGGTCCGAAAGGTACTGACGGCCCCATCCGGGGATATGTTCCTGGCATGCAAGTGGTACCCTTACAACAACGGGGGGGTCATGCGGTCACAGGACAATGGACAGACATTCGCGTATGAGAACGGTGGCCTTGACATCTGGGATGTGGACGGACTGGCATTAGGCCCGGCCAACTATCTGTATACCTGGGATTATTCTCCTGCGGAATCGAAAGAAATGAGCAAGCTGTTCAGGAGCAAGTATCCGGTTACCTCTACCGATGACCTAACGAAAAGCGATATCGGATATATTTCCTTCACCCCTAATCCATTCAGGTCCGTAGCCAGGATTTATGTCTCCGGCTTTGATCCCGGAACAAAATTAAATGCCCTCATTTTCACTATGGCTGGATCTGAGGTATGGGAAGGAGAAATGATTTCGGGTGAAAGTTTTCAGTTTGAAAGAAACGGCCTGAAACCGGGCATTTATTTCCTCTCCCTCAAAGCCAACGGAACGGTTGCGGGGGTGAGGAAAGTGGTGGTATATTAAAGGAAAAGTTGAAAATAAAAAGTGATCAGGGGATAGTGATTGGTGATTTATGATTTGTGATTTGTGATTTGTGATTTGTGGTTTGTGGTTCGGAATCCGGCCTTGCCCGTAGGGCATTAAGAAAGAAGCCCAGGGGAAATTTCTAATTGCTATAATTGCCCAAATGTCGAAGGAAGGCTCAATTACAAATACTCAAATCCCGAATCTGTGGAAATCCCTCCTGACTTCTGACGATTTAGGAATTTCAGCCTGTACTACTTTTAAAATTGCTGATTATCAGTGAGATAAGATTGTATTTATTGAATTTTACCGCACTAACGGAT
>JAFGME010000202.1 GCA_016927695.1 Bacteroidales bacterium | reverse complement strand
ATATTGTTTAAAAAAGATAATTTTTGTAAATTAGCTGGCAATTAATTAAACATTTTTAATAAAATTTTCCCGTCATGAATGATCTGTATCGCTTTCCCGGAAAAAGGCTGAAATCAATGCCATTTCTTGTATCCCTGATTCTTGTCTTGATGGTTTTCACACCTTCTGCAATCCATTCCCAGGTCAACTTCACCCAAACCTCGGATGGGGATTTTCTTCTTGGATACCAGGACAACACAATCATTACCGGAGGCAATGTTGTTTTGCCTGCCCAGGGCACCAATGTAAACAACTGGCTGTCCGCTACGGGGCTTCCCCAGGCCCTCAAGGGCCACAGGGTAGCCAGGTGGGGCAATTATATTTATCTGACGGGGGGTGATAACGGCTCCGGAACCGTCAATACCGTTTACAGGGCAACGATGCAAAGTGGTGGCATCAGCGCGTGGACAGCCTACGACACGATGCCTGTAAGGCTGAAAGATCACTCAATGGCAGCAGCCGTCAACTACATGTTCATTTTCGGGGGCCGCAACGAAAACGGCATTTCAGATAAAATTTATGTGGCCAGAATAAACAGCGACGGAACCCTTGGAGCCTGGTCAGAAAGCGCTACTTCACTGCCTGAGCCGTTGTGGGGGCATACCACCTGTTTTCAAAACGGGTATTTCTATATTGCCGGAGGCACCAATCAGACCTCAGAAACCACAGCAGTCGCAACCGTTTACTTTGCAAAGAAAACAGGGCCCTATGACGATATTTCTTCATTTTCAGCCACTTCGGCCCTTCCGGCAGCGCGCAATTACCACACCATGGCCTGCTATGACAACAAGCTAATTGTTATCGGAGGGATCCAGAACGGGGGCGTTAAACAAAACAATGCCTTTTTCAGTGAATTACAGCTCAACGGCAACTGCGGCGCCTGGCAGGCAGTAACCACAACACTTCCCATCAGCATCAGCCATCATGCCTCCACCTGTTACAATGGCATTATTTCTGTGATTGGCGGGGAAAACAACACCTCTGTAAGCAATAAAGTCTATTTCGCGATGGCCGATGACCTTCCGGCCCTGAACTGGACCATGGCAGCAGATTCTCTCTATGAAAGGCGCAAAGAAGGGGCAGCATTCACTTCCAACGGACAGATCGTTTTTGCCGGAGGCGAGAACCTGGCGGGAGCCATCGTGACCACCACCCGGTATGCAACCGTCAGCCTCAGTGCAGACAAGGCAAACAAGGGCAGTTTCCTCTCCTACCCTTTCTTCCAGTTGGGAGAAGAAAGAATGATCAGTCATCTTTTATATACCATAACATATAACCCGGCCTACAATAATTACAACATCCTTTACCGGCTGGCCGGCAGCGACATGATTTGGGGCGACTGGACCGACAAAGGCCAGGACAATCCGGCCATTGTGGGCCAAATGGCTGAATATGTGCAATATATGATCCGGTTTGACGGCACAGATGACCATAATCTTGTTTTCAGTGACCTTACAGTTACCATCTCAGGATACACACAGCTCTCTGGCAACATCAACGGCATTGACACTTTGAGAGCATCACTTTCGCCCTATTGGGCCACAGGAAACATCACATTCACCTCAGGCACCCATGTGGCTGAGGCCGGAGTTACGGTTCTTTTTTCAACAGGAACCGGTTTTGAGATCGGGCAGGCGAATTTCATCTGCAACGGAACAACTTCCAACCCGGTGACATTTACATCCTTTACAGGCGAACCGGGGGTTTGGGATGGCATATACTTCAATCCCAACAGCGACAACGGGGTGTCTTCCCAGTTCAACTATGTGATCATCGAAAATGCAGGCAGCGGAACCAGGAATGCCAATCTGTACTGTTCAGGCACAAATGAACCTCACCTGATGAACAGCACCATAAGATTCAGCGACGGGCACGGCGCTCATCTCATAAGCTCCAATCTTTCGGTTGAAAACACAACATTCACTGAAAACACCGGTCACGGCACAGCGATTGAAAGCTCTTCTCCCGGATTCATTGCATGCACCATTTCCAACAATGCCATTGCAGGTATCCGGTATGTAAACACCTCAAGCAACCCATCATTTATCAATTGTATCCTCACCGGAAACACTTACGGACTGTATTATCCCACACCCAATTATTCATTTCAGTGGCCCTCAGGCATTGATACCTATTTGAATCTGGTCAGCGGCATCGCTATGGACGGAGGTGAGGTCACCTCTGACCGCACCTGGCATTTCAGCCCTGACGGTTACACCGTGCTTGGCGATATAGCTGTCGTAAAACAAAATACCTATGTAACGCTGACGATAACCCCCGGAAATATTATCCGTTTCGACAGCGCCGTCCAACTTCAGATCGGCAAATATGTATATTACAACCAGCAGTATGGCGGCCAGATAAATGCCATTGGCAATGCCGACAGCCTCATCACTTTCACATCCCTGAACGGGCAGCCGGGCGGCTGGGACGGAATATTCTTCCATTATAACAGCGACAGCTTTGGATCCGAATCGGAATTTAGTTATTGCAAAATTCAGAACGGGAAAGACTTTAACATCAAATGCGAAGACAGCGTTGAACCCCGGATCGATCAATGTGAGATCACCGGTGCGACGGGATACCAGATATTTGCAGCCAACCCCAACAGCGTACCCCATGTTACCGGCACCCTTTCCACAATCACCGTGGGCCCTGGGACTCAGAGTATAAACAGAACATGGTACAATTTCGGCGGAGAATATCATGTGGTGGGCGACATTATCATCGCACTTCAGGACAATAAATGCAGTCTTACCATACAGCCCGGCGTTACCGTAAGGTGCAGCACAGGCTGTGGAATTCAGGTGGGAAATTATATATATTACAACCAACAATACGGCGGGGAACTGCATGCCATCGGCAATGCCGACAGCCTCATCACTTTTACCGCCCTTGACGCAAACAAAGGCACATGGGATGGAATTTTCTTCCATTACAACAGCGACAGCTTCTCGTCCCATTCCTTCCTTGAATATTGCATCATCACCCACGGTGCTACCTTTAACGTGATGACAGATGGCACATTAGAACCCAGGATCGACAATTGCACCATCAACAATGCAGGCCAGTATGATATTCTTGCCAACGACCCGAACAGCGTTCCGCATATCACAAACACCAACTCAACGGTATATGTGAATGGCGGAGTGCAATCCATCAATAAAAGATGGTACCGGTTCGGCGGGGATTACATTGTCCTTTCCGACCTGATTGTGGCCAAGCAGAACAGCAAAGTCAAACTGACCATAGAGCCGGGAAATACAATTAAATCCGACACCTCTGCAATGATTCAGATAGGGCAATATGTTTACTACAACCAGAATTATGGTGGGGAAATATATGCCATCGGCAAGCCCGACAGCCTGATCAGATTCACCTCACGCAACAACCTGGCAGGCGGATGGGACGGATTGTTTTTCCATTACAACAGCGATGAATTCACCTCGGAGTCGTTCCTGGAGTACTGCATTGTAGAAAAAGGAAACAGCTTCAATATCAGGTGTTCCGATTCGAGGGAACCTACCATTACAAACTGCACCATACACAGCAGCAACGGCTACGATATCCATGCCGCCAATCCCAACAGTGTTCCTGAAGTTTTCAACACCAATTCAACGGTTTATATCAGCGGAGGTTCACAGACACTCAACATCACCTGGCATAATTTCGGGGGGGAATATGTTGTTGTCGGGGATATATTAGTGGGGCTCCAGAATTCTCACTGCCGGCTGACCATAGATCCGGGAACAGTCGTTAATTTCGACACAAACTGTATGCTTCAGGTGGGTAAATATGTTTATTATAACCAAAATTACGGAGGCGAGTTGTATGCTGAAGGCACCTTCGACAGCCTGATCATTTTCCAACCCTGGAACAACTATCCGGGTGGATGGAACGGCATCTACTTCCACGATTTCAGCGACAGCTTCGGATCGGTTTCCAGTCTTAAATATTGTGTTATAAAGGAAGCTTCGGTGAACAATGTGTATTGCCATACCACCAGCCAGCCTTCCTTTGATCACGTATCCCTGGTGAGTTCCGGGCAGAACGGGATCAGGCTTCATGACTCAAGTCCTTACCTGAAGTTATGCCAGATCATCAACAATGATTCATTGGGTGTGTATCTGACAGGGAACAGCCAGCCGGTTATCGGCGACACTGCCGGATTTGGCTGCGACCTTTACAACAACGGGAACTACGATATTTATAACAACACAAACAAACACATCTATGCCCGCCATAATCATTGGAACAGTGCTGACAGCGCTGACATTGCAGGAAAGATTTTCGATCATTATGACCAGGCATCGCTGGGCATTGTTGAATTTATGCCCTTTGCACCCACATCTGCTTTTGACAATGATGCCCCCGGGAATTTCTCGCTGCTCACCCCCGTTGATTACGCAGTGACTTCTGACCAAACGCCGGATTTCGCATGGGAAGAATCCATTGACCCTGACGGCGACCCGGTCAGCTACTATTTCTACCACACGACAGATTCAACCTGGAGCAGCGATATCCATGTGAGTGCAGAGCTCAATGTCAACAGTTACACCATCCCTTCCAGTCTGACCGGAGGACTGTGGTACTGGTGGAAAGTGAAAGCAAAAGATGCCTACCTCTCAACCTTCAGCAATGAAACGCGGCGTTTTGCCGTCAGCCTGCCCCCTTCCGTGCCTGTTCCCATTGATCCTTTCAATGGAGCCCATGTAACTGAGAATGATTATCTGGTCTGGCTGCTTTCAGACGACCCGGATGTCGGGGACTATGTCAGCCATTATCACCTGCAGATCGATGACAATGCTGACTTCAGCTCACCGGAAATTGACACCACCGGTATCTCCACCGATGGCGATCCGACAGCTTTCGCCATTAAAATCAATGAGTTGCCGGGCTACCTTACTCTTGCCAACAGGCTTTACTACTGGAGGGTGAGCGCCATTGACGGCTTCGGTGTTGAAAGTAATTTCTCTGATGGCACAAACTATTTCATCTACCTGCTTGATGTGAACATCAAGGTCTTTATTGAAGGGCCTTTCCTCGGATCGGTGATGGGTACCGGACTGAACGACAACAACTTTCTTCCCCTCAGCCAGCCTTATAATATGCCTCCCTGGGATTATTACGGCACAGAAAGCGTCAATGCCATTCCCAACCCGGATATTGTGGACTGGTTGCTGATCGAATTGCGTGAAACTGCCGGAGGGCCGGAAACAGCTACCGGCAACACCGTAGTGTTCAGAAAAGCCGTTTTCCTGAACAAATACGGGGAACTGAGAGAGACTAACGGCATCAGCCCACTGTCTTTTCCAGTGTCTTTCGATCAGAATATTTACATTGTAATCTCTCACCGCAATCATCTCGCAGTGATGTCAGCCATTCCTGTCACCCCCAACCTCGGTTCATATAGTTATGATTTCACTCTTGGATCAGGGCAGGTTTATGGAGGCACTATTGGATATAAAGAGATAGGAAACGGCAACTGGGGACTTGTCGGCGGGGATGGAAATGCAGACGGACAGGTGAATAATGCAGACAAAAACGACATCTGGTCGCCACAGGCAGGCACTTCAGGGTATCTCCCGGGTGATTTCAGTATGGACAGCCAGGTGAACAACACCGATAAAAACGACATCTGGGCGCCAAACACCGGGTTGGGTGGTCAGGTGCCCGATAAGGCCAAAAGCAGTTGTGTGCCGGAATAGAGGGATTGAATTGTGTGGCAATAACCGAATGTTTGCCATTTCATATCCTTTCGCTTTTTATGGATAACGGTTATTTCTAAGCGCTGTACTTTCAGGCGCTTCCGGAGAAATTCCATTTTCTTTCAAAACTTCCATCTCAACTGGAGTTTCACATCGGTTTTCTCATTGCCATTGATCTCGTCCATCCCGGAGCCGATGGAAAGCACGTTCAGGAAACAGGTGTGTGACAACCGGCACCAGACAGACAGGTTTTTGAACGGATTCACCCGAAGCAGCAGATACACCCGTGAACCCTTATAATAATAAGCAGGTACCGAAAATGAATACAGCACATCATTCTCGTAAGCGTATATCCGTTCGTTGTAGGTATCGGTATCGAACAGGGCGTATCTGAAAGCCAGGGAAAGCCTTTCATGCGCCGGTTTCCATACAATATCGTGGTAAAACAACCAGCCTGTGCCACGGTAACCCTTTTCATCCCTGTTGTAAAGAGCTTCAATCCTGCTTTTAAAGCTTACGGTTTCAGAAACGGAATAACCTGCATGCAGCCTGTACCTGGATTTGATGTATCTGATCCATGATTTCACCGGTTCATGCTGATCACTGCTGCTTATGGTTTTGTTTTCAGTGTAAAATCTGAGGTAGAAAAAAAACCTGCCGGATGGTTTTACGGTGAGCTGAAGCGACTCCTCATTTCCGGAGGAAGGACCTGATGTGTTGTATCTTAGCCAGTCAAAGGCATAAACATCCAGGTATGCATGCAGTGTCACCATTCGTGAGGCGGCTATCTTCGCTGCCAGGTAAAGCCCTTTTTCATTGATGTTCTCCCCGTTTTCCCCGAAGGCGGCGCTGTAAAGATTTTGGTAGTCGAAGCTGTAATTTCTGTAAAGCAGTGAGGTTTCGATGCGGGGATGAGGTGAAGAGGTGAGCCCGGTCAGCAGGCCAAATCCACCGTTGGCGCTCACAGCAGCTTCACCGAAAACGAAAGCTTTCTTCCATAAATACATGTAATCGAAACCCGCATTGGCATTGGATTTTCCCGAAAAGTCAAATTTCCGGTAGGTGTCAGAGGGCGTTTCAAGCGACTTGTCGAGTTCTGTACGGGAGGCTGTGAACCCTGCCCTGTAACGCCTTTTTAAAACAGTGACATTCCCGCCATAAACATTTATCCTGAGCCTGTCTTTCCCTTCCATTTCCGAAACCGTGCGGTGGAGTCCTGTTTCCCTCATTGAAGTCACAAAGCCCGTTTCATCCTGCGAAAGGTCAGAAATACCTGCATCGGTGAGGTTGGAAGAAAAAAATGCGGATATTTCCAGATCCCTGTGGTTCATTGTTCCGGCGATCCCTCTGAAAAAGCGGTTTTCATCGCTCGATCCAAAAGGACTGACGCCCTGGGAAGTCCTTCTCAGGTCAACCGATTCCGCCGACTTGCCAAAGGAGTAACCCGACCACAATGTAAGGCCCTGCCCGAAGCGCAGGTGATAATCGCCAACCACCAGTGATTTGAGGGCTCCCATGTTTTTCAGTTGCAAATGCCCTGAAAGAAAATCGGGAGTGTTTCCCGACAGCATCAGGGCTGACCGGCCGGCGTCATTTATTTTTCCGGGGATGAGCGCTTCGCCCGGGTCCTTTTCCGTGGTGATGCCCGCCTGTATCTTTTCCAGCGACTTAAACCTGTATTTCAGGTAGTATTTGTCAGGAGAGCCGGGATAAACCCTTTGACCTGAAGAGTCGTTTGTTTGAGTATATCCCTTTTTCGTCTGAATCAGGCGCTCATATCTTACAATGGCTTCACTGCGTCCATGCCGGAGGATTGTTTTCAGGGAAACCGGCCCGTCGCTTTCACTTTCTCCAACGTATAAAAAGGGTATCACCAATTCTGCGAGGCGCCTGTCGAAGCCATCGATAAACGCAAGTTCTGTCAGTGACACAAAGGCGCCCGACATATCCCTGTAAGCCAGGATATTATAAATCTGCATTTCGTTCAGGAAAATGATCTTACCCAATTCCTCTGCGTCTGCGCTGTTGATGTTCACCGGATTTTCCAACAGACCGACAAGACGGTCAAACAATTCTTCATAATCCTGACCGGTTTCCGATTGGGATACATATTGCTCAATCCTGTCCAGCAGAATACGTTCCGCTTCGGTAGCGCCGGGTTCCTGCGCCCGTGCAGGCCCCGGGAAGAGGTAAAGGATGGAAAAGGCAAAAAATATGCGGATAATTGCTTTCATAATTTTCCTTTCCGGTTCAGCTGACAGCTCAGTGAAATTTCGGGCGACCACCCCAACACCTGATGAAAGGAGGTGTTCAGGTCGGCGGTGAGGTTTCCCCACTTCAGGCTGGCGCCGAAAGCCAGCATGATGTATCCCTGCAACGGATCCGTCTGTTTTTGAGAGCCTGCCTCCCTGAACCCGATCCTTACCGACGCCAGGTCCGAAAGGCTGTAATCCATCCCCCCCTTCACCGAAGGTTTGAAACCGGACGGTTTTTCCGCTTCCAGGGTGCAGAACAACTGCCCGGAGAAAGCGTACATCATACCCATTCGCAGGGAGGGGATGATCTCCCCGCCCGCTTCCTCACGGAGATACAACCCATAAGGATTGATCAATTGGGCGCCGAGAAACAGTTTTTCACTGATCTTTGTGATGCCGCCCGCGCTGAAGCTCAGACATTCGCTTTTTCCGTAACCCTCGCCAAATGTTATGGATTGATAATCCAGCCTGAGCCCCGCATCAATGCGGGAGGAGAGCTTCCGTGCCAATACCAGCCCGATATTTTGCCGGTTCCAGAGCGAAAAGCCCTCGTGCGAATAAAGGGCTCCGGCCACTCCTGCAGGAGAAGGGAAAGCCACTGCCACAGCACCGGCGCTCAGTTCCCTGATTCCGAAACGGTTTCCGAAAAACACACCGCCGGTGGGATCCGCGAGCTCCGCCAATCCGGCAACATTATCACTAACCGCCCAGAATCCCGGAACAGCAACGGCGCTGCCTGCCAGCCCTCCCGATTTGCCCATACGGATTTCCTCTCCCTGGCACAAGGCCGTGCGGGGGACAAGGTGAAAAACCAGGATGAATATCAAGCTGTGAACAATAAATGCATTTTGCATGTTGTTTAAGTGTTGAATAATAATCAGGTTTTTCAAAAGTAAACATAAATACCGGAATGACAAAGATGAATACTGAAAAAATCCACACTTTTTTAAGTTTGCTTGCAGAGAACAATAACCGGGAGTGGTTTGCGGCCAACAAGTCCATGTATGAAACGGCGAAAAATGAGTTCAGCGCCTTCATCGACCAGGCGATAAAACAGATTTCGATATTTGACGAAGGGGTGCGCGGGGTGACCTCTTCACAGTGTCTCTTCAGGATTTACCGAGACACCCGGTTTTCGAAGGAGAAAACCCCCTACAAGACCAACTTTGGCGCTTTCATCATCGAAGGGGGCCGGAAGAGCCCCAAAGCAGGCTATTATATCCATCTTGAGCCGGCAAAAAGCTTCCTCGCCGGAGGGATTTATATGCCTGGGCCCGATGTGCTTAAGAAAGTCAGAACGGAGATATTTTACAATCCTGAGAAGTTCCTTGAAATCATTGAGAAACCGGAGTTCAGAAAAACTTTCGGCGGGCTCGAAGGAGAAAAGCTGGTCAGGGCGCCACAAGGTTTCCCTGCCGATTCACCTTTCATCGAACTGCTTAAATACAAAAGTTACATCGTTGTGCATCCCCTGCCCGATGCGCTTGCCTTCGGAGCAGGGCTGTTGCAGCATACCGCAGAGGTCTGCAGGGTTTTGAACCCCTTTAACCGCTTTCTTAATGTTGCCGTTACGGGATAAATGTATCCTCACTACCAACCCCGTCATAAATAATTTTCAGATGAGCAGTAATTTTATCGACTGTGGAAAGGTCTGTGGTTTAGATATCT
>JAFGME010000201.1 GCA_016927695.1 Bacteroidales bacterium | reverse complement strand
TATTTCAAAAAGGAAAATCAAAACAGGATCAACGAGGTCATTATCCGGATGCAAAAAGGAACAAGCGACAATCTGTGGCAACAATTCGGAAACCAGTTCAATGAAGTCCACCAGGGGTTTTTCAGCACCCTTTCGGAAAAATTTCCAGCCCTTACCGAAAAGGACATCAAAATGTGTGCATTGCTGCGACTGAACCTCACCACCAAGGAAATTTCATCCATCACTCACCAGAGTGTGAACAGCATACAGGTGGCAAGGACGAGGCTAAGAAAAAAACTGAATATTGATAATACGGAATTAAACCTGGTCAAATTCCTGACATCTTTATGAGGCGAAACCCATTTCATATCATTGCATTCGCAATCCTTCTCTTACCCTGGGGGCTTCCGGCGCAAAAAATATTGAATACCGACAGCCTGATCACCCGCCTTAATGAGCAACAGGTGGAAGACACCAACACTGTGCTGCTGCTGAATGAAATAGCCTATTCATTGATCTATTCCAAACCTGACCAGACTCTCCAATACGCCGGACGGGCTTTAAATCTGAGCAACAAAATCAAATTCAACTATGGAAAAGCGGTTTCTCTTATGAATATAGGGCATAGCTACCGGGCCAGGGGATTTTATGATCCTGCCACAAATTATTTCTTTTCGGGACTGGCGGTTGCCGAAACACTGAACGATCCAAAATTGCTTGCCCGGTTTTATAATCATATCGGAGTAGTCTACTATTATCTGGAAGAATATCAGCAGGGTTTGGAATACTATACCAGGGCCCTTGAAAAGTTTATTAAACTGCAAGACGAAAGCTGGGTCGCTGCCCTGAAAAACAATATTGGTATGATCTATGAGAAGATGGGCGACGATGCCCATGCGCTGGAATACTATCTGGATGCTGCTGTCATTAATATAAAACTGAACAACCTGATCTGGCTCGGTAATAATTATGGAAATATCGGGAATGTTTACAGAAAGAAAAATGATGCAAAATGCCTTGATTATTATAACAGAATGCAGGATATTTTTCTGGATATCAACAATCTGGAAGGACTGATCACCGTATACTTTAATAAAGGATTATACTATTACGATAATGGTTTCTTTCAGGAGGCTCTTCCCTTCTTTGAAAAAAGCTATAAATTTTCTTCAGAAATAGGCTCCCTTCAAAGCAAAAAAAACGCTGCTGAGATGTTAGGGAAAACTTACTTCACCCTTAACCATTTTGAAAAGGCTTTCCGGTTTCAAAACCATGAAATCAATCTGAAAGACAGCATCAACCTGAACGAGGTAAGCCAAAAAATCGCCAAAGCGGAAATGAATGTCAACCTGAAAAAGGAAAAGGAGGCCTACAGAATGAAACTGCGGCTCAGGAACACTTACATTGGCGGGGGTATTGCGTTGCTGGTCATCCTTCTTGCAATGTCAACGGTACTCATCCTCCGTCAAAGGACCGCACATAAAAAGCAGAACCTGGAAAAGAAAATGCTGAGGCTTGAAAACCTTAAACTCTCCGAGCAACTGGATTTTAAGAACAGGGAACTGGAATATTATATCGAATTCCTGCTTGTAAAAAACAATCTGATCGTCGATCTGACTGAGCAGCTCAGTGATCTTAAAGCCCATGTTTTGCCTGAAAACCTTTCCATAATAAACGGAATAATATTCGATTTGAAAACGGGGGTGGAAAAAGATGAATGGGAGGAATTTGAAGCCAGGTTCCAGGAAACCAATGAAAGCTTTTACAGGGCGCTTGACCACCATCACCCCGGGCTGACACAAAATGAAAGGAACCTCTGCGCATACCTCAAATTAGGGATGAGCTCAAAGGAGATTTCCGCCCTTACCAAACAAAGCCTGTCGTCCATTGAAACTGCCCGAAGCAGGTTACGGAAAAAAATCGGGCTTGCAGCTAATGCCGACTTAAAGGATTACCTGGGCGCTTACTAAACAAAACCCCGGGATGAGGCCATAAACTCATGTGAAAAACATATAACTGTTTTACAACACGTTACCCATTGCTGTACTACATTTGTCAGGTGATTTTTTTGAGATGTAATACTAAAGTTGACAGGAGTACACCCTAAGAAATATCAGAAAGCCTGACATTTGCCCAAAATTAATTTTGTTATGCAAAATACAAAAACACCTCAGTTAAATTTGATGACAAATGACGAAGAAGTCATTCAGTATCTGAAAAAGAAAAAAGAGGAGAACAAAGCGCTGAAAAAACTGCTTGCAGCGCTGGAAGAGGCAAAAAAAAATGCCCGGATCAAATAAAACTCCAAAAACCCGTAACAAACACTCATTATATCAATGACAGAAAATCTGGTATTGAACGGTAAAATCAATAACACAGTTAAAAACAGGGAATTGATATACCGGCACTTTTCACCTAAAATGTATCCCATTTGTCTCAGGTTTGCAAGAAATAAAATGGAAGCGGATGATATCCTCCAGGAGAGTTTCATCAGAATTTTCAGGAAGCTTGACGATTTCCGGAATGAGGGTTCATTTGAAGGGTGGGTGAGAAAAACCTTTGTCAACACTGCCATCAATTATTTCAAAAAGAACAAGAGGATCAACAACCATTATGAGCTTTCGGAAATCAACGAGCCCGAATCAGTTTGCGAAAACGCTTTCGATATCCTTTCACAGGAGGAACTTCTTGATCTGATACAAAATCTGCCGGCAGGATACCGAACGGTATTTAACCTGAATGTTATTGAAGGCTATACCCATAAGGAGATAGGTGAGATGCTGAACATTTCCGACAACACTTCCAAATCACAACTTGCGAGGGCAAAACAAGTGCTGAGGGAAAAAATCCATCTGATGGTCAGGGAAAAAGTCAAAGTCCCCTTCGGGGATTTGAAGCTCATCAGAAACACCAAGAATACGGGAGAAGCCCTTCTCAAAGCAGGATAATTTTTTTACATTAATACATATATTAATTTAGATAAATGAAACAATCAATTTGTACCATAAATAATTAAATCTTATGAAGAAAGTTTACATTTTGTTTTTCTCGTTCCTGGCCTGCCTTTACACCTTTGGCCAGCAAGTGGCAAGGGAAATGGTCATCGTGGAAATCGGTACCGGTACATGGTGCGGGTACTGCCCCGGAGCAGCTATGGGCGCTGACGACCTGGTTGAGAACGGTCATAATGTTGCCGTTTTGGAACACCACTCGGGCGATCCGTACCAGAATCAGTATTCATCGGCCCGGGTTTCCTATTATAACATCACGGGATTCCCAACGGCTGTTTTTGACGGGGTGCTCAGTGTAGTGGGCGGCAGCGCGACGCAAAGCATGTATTCGTCCTATCTCCCAAAAGTGCAACAACGAAACGGAGTTCCCTGCGATTTCACCATTGATCTTGAGTTTGAACATACCGGCAATGATTATACAGCCACAGTAGTGGTGGAAATGGTCAACACAAATCCGGCCACCAACCTTGTCCTTCACCTTGCAGTGAATGAATCACACATCCCGGAAAACTGGGGAGGTTTGCAGGAGGTGAATTTTGTGACCCGGCTGATGGTGCCCGACCAGAATGGCACCCCCCTTGACTTTTCAGGTGGAAACACCCTTACCTTTACCAAGAACTTCACACTTCAACCCTCATGGGAAGCGGATTTCTGCGAACTGATCGCATTTGTGCAGAACACAGGCACCAAAGAAATCCTGCAGGGAACCAAAGTGCCTCTGGCATTGCCCGAATTCAACCTCGATGCCATGGCCAAAGACATCATTCATCCCGGTGACATATTCTGCGGCAACACCCTTATGCCGGTGATCCTGATTTATAATAACGGAGCTGAAAACCTCACCAGTGTGGATATTGAATACTCCATCAACGGGGGCACACCTCAAACCCACACCTGGACCGGCGACATCGCCTTCACCCATTCCGCCGAGGTGGAACTGCCCGAAATAGTGTATACCGTTATGGCCGATAACACCATTGAAGTGGTATTGAGCAATCCAAACGGACAGCCCGACCTTAACCCGGCCAATGATATGATGAGCAAAGACTTTGATGCAGCCTACCAGATACCCACACAAGTGGTGAATTTTGAAGTGAAAACCGATCAATATCCTTCAGAAACAACCTGGAAAGTGTTCAACTCAGCCGGCACAGTGTTGTACCAGGGCGGACCCTATTCAGCGCCCAATACGGTGTATACCGATACATGGACCTTTACGGAGTTTGACTGCTACACTTTCACTATTTACGATTCATTCGGCGATGGAATTTGCTGCTCTTACGGCAACGGTTATTATAAATTAACCGACGGAAATAACAACCTGTTTGCCCAGGGCGGCCAGTTCGGTTCGGAAGATTCGAAACCCTTTGAAAGGAATGACCCGAATATGGTGAATGCCAACTTTGAAGCCGATGTCACACAAATTGAGGAGGGCGGTACCGTGAATTTCAGCGATCTCTCCACAGGCCCTGTCAGCGCCTGGGAATGGACTTTTGAAGGCGGTGAACCGGCCGTTTCCGGTGACCAGAATCCGGCAGTGACCTATATGAATCCCGGGGTTTATGATGTTTCACTCACGGTGTCCAATGCCACAAACTCAAGTTCGGTGACCAAAGCAGATTACATTGTTGTTGACGATGTGACCGGTGTAAGGGAACTGACTGCAGGCGAAATGATTGTGTATCCCAATCCGTTTACTTCGGAAACTCAGCTTTTGATTTACCTGCCGGAGCAATCCAACGTGAAAATCAGCATCTTCGATCAAACGGGCAAAACGGTTTACAGTAAAAACCATCATCTGCTGGCAGCAGGGAAGCACAAACTCATCATTGACGCAAATAACCTCGAACAAGGGATTTATTTCCTCAAACTGCAAACCGATGGAAAAATGTATTCAGAAAAACTGACGGTAGTGCGCTAAAACTCCTTAAAAGAAAAATGAAAGGCCGGCCATTGTGCCGGTCTTTCTTATTTAAAGCAAACACGTATAATTAAAAAAAAGCCTCCGGGGTTATCCGGAGGCCCATAACGGTAATAGTTTCCAGGCAGAAGGAACTGGTGGAATCATTGAACAAATCTCATCCTGAACATCCAATTCATTTCCTGAATGGTATGCATTGTATTTGTCAAAATTCGTACCATGCAATATTTCTGCTTGATTATTAAGCTATTATACGATTATCTTACCACGATCCTTCAGGAATACAATGTTTGAAAGCGGGCAGGCTAATGCAAGTATTAAAACCTTATTTAATTGATATTCATAATTTTAAGCGATGCTATAAAGATACATGCCCGGTTCCGGGCAGGAGTGCCCGGAAAAGCCCATAATTCAGATTGAGTTTCTATTTTTCTCCTTCGCCGATATGATACTTTTTCATTTTTCTGTCCAAAGCCTGGCGCGATACATTGAGCAGTTTGGCTGCCCCCGACTTATTGAAGGAGGTTCTTTCAAGGGCGAGTTTTATATAATTCCGTTCTATTTTCTCGAGATCATAACTGTCGGTTTCCATAAGGTTTCTTTCTATTTTCATCACTTTACCGTCAAAGTGGAGAACAGGGAAATCGCTGATATAAAGTTTGTCGCTTTCTGTCATGATCACAGCCCTTTCCACCATATTCTTCAGTTCCCTCACATTTCCGGGAAAATCATAATTCATAAGGCTTTCCTGGAGTCCTTTGTCGATGTACCTGATCTCTTTTCCCAGTTTTTTTGAGTAGCCACCCACAAAATAGTTGAATAAGGCAGGAATTTCTTCTCTCCGGGCGCGAAGGGGCGGCACCTCAATCACAAAGGCATTGAGCCTGAAAAAAAGGTCTTCCCTGAATTTATTCTGTGCCACCAACGTTTTCAGGTTTTTATTGGTGGCGGCCACAATCCTGACATCCACCTCCACCGGTAACCGGCTCCCTAACATGGTGATGGATTTGTCCTCGATCACCCTGAGGAATTTCGACTGCAACTCAGGCTTAAGTTCGCTGATCTCGTCCAGGAAAAGGGTTCCCTTATTGGCCGCCTTGAACCACCCGGAACTCTCGGCGATGGCGCCGGTGAAAGCGCCTTTTTTATGTCCGAAAAACTCGCTCTCAAAGAGGTCAGGCGGCACGGCAGAACAGTTTACCGGGAAAAAAGTGTACGATTTTCTTTCGCTTAAATAATGCACCGCCCTTGCTACCAGCTCTTTACCTACGCCGCTTTCACCTGTAATCAGAACGGTTGTGTCCTTTGATAAAGCCACCTTGTTTACAGTATCCATCAACTGCTGCATCCTTTTGCTCACCGCTACAATGCCAATTCCGGACTCCCCGATGAGCTTATACCAGAGCTTGTCTTCACACGATGATTCCCGGAGCAGGCGGCTGACCCTGATAAATTTTTCTGATTTCTGGATGGTTTCAAGGACATCCGACATCCTGAAAGGCTTATTAAAGAAATCAAAAGCGCCGTGCCTTATGGCCTGAATGGCGCTCTCCATGTCGCCATGTCCGGTGATCATAATGGCTTCCGTGGAAGGCGATGTTTTCTTGACACGCTGCAACACTTCCAGCCCGTTCATCTCGGGAAGCCGTATGTCAATAATGGCAATATCCACCGGCAGGGTTTCAAGCAATGTAAAAGCTTCTGACGGCCTGCCGGCAGTGTGAACCTGAAAGCCCCTTTGCGAAAGGTACTCGTAAATTTCCTCCCTGTATCCCGGTTCGTCATCGAGCACCATGATGTTCAGCTTATCCATACCAATCCATTAGTTTTTTTCAGTAAAACGAGGCAGCGACAGGGTCACCACCGTGTACTTTTCCTTTTTGCTTTTGATCCTGACATCTCCTTTCATCTCTTTGATGATGCCGTAAACGATCGATAAACCCAATCCGGTGCCCCTTCCCTCCTCCTTGGTGGTAAAAAAAGGATCAAAAATCTTGTTCATGATATTTCCCCCGATGCCTGTGCCGTTATCTTCTATCTCAATATAAATGTAATATTCATCACAGAATGTCCGGATAGTTATCTTTTTTGAATAGCTGAATCCACCTGAAAGTTCTGCCATACGCTCCACGGCATACTTTGAATTGGAGAGCAGGTTCAGGATTACCTGTTCCAGTTTATTCATACTGCCGATGGTAATGCCCAGGTTTTCCCCGTAAAGGGTCACCAGCCCGATGCCATGGGTTTCATATTGCACCTTAATCATCGATAAAGCATTTTGAATGGTTTTATTCACATCCACCTTTTCAAATACCACAGAGGGTTGATCACGCGAAAACAGTCTTACATGGGTTATGATGTTCCTTATTCTTTCAATTTTTTCCTGGATGGATCTGAATTTTTGATTCAGATAATCATCATCTGCTTCTTTCCTTAAGATTTTATCATGCAGATTTTCTAAAGAAAGGGCCAGCACCCCTAAGGGCTGGTTTATTTCATGGGCAATCCCTGCAGCCAGTTTGCCCAACGATTCAAGCTTGGATTTCTGAATCAGCAGCCGCTGCTGTTTTTGTCTTTTCTTCAGTTCAATGCGTATCCGCTTTTCCAGGTTTTCGTTTATCCTGATGATTTCCTGATTCGCATTCTCAAGCTTCAACTGTACTTCCATCCGCTCGGTAATATCCTGTATCACCCCGTCATAGCGGACTACATTTCCCTGGGTATCAAAGAGGGTTTTCACGTTAAGGACACTCCAAAAAAACGAACCGTCTTTTCTGCGGGCAATAAACTGTTTATCAATGATCTGCCCCTCCTCCATTAACTCTTTTATCAGCGACTCCCTTTGAGCCGGTTCCGAATAAACATCCGTTACACGGGCTGACATCATCTCCTCTCTATCCGCATATCCGAACATCTTTACCGAAGTATTGTTAACATAAAGAAACCGGCCATCCAAAGCAGTCTGAAATATTCCAACCGGGATGTTGTCTTGAAAATCAATCAGGTTTTTATTCTCCTGCCTTAAAGACTCCGTTTCACCAAATTGCTCCTTCATTTACAGGTGTGTAAGAGGCATGCAATATACATATAATTATTCAACCCGCAATACATTGATGTCCGGGAAATTACCTGTCTGCCGCTGATCACCATGTTCATTTAAAAGGGGATTCCCGGCCTTTCATAACGGTCCCACAAGCCTGCAACTAAAACCGGCAAAGCAAAAATCAACGGGAGGATCAGCATTTCTCCGCACATCCGGATCATATTGTTTTCCTTTTAGATCTGTAAAAGTATAAAAAAAAAAATCACCTGCATTCCATACTTCACGCCCACAACTCCGCTTCCTTTCAAAAATTATTTAATTGTTTTGCCGGCACGCACCGGATAAATCTTTACATTTGATAACTATGACAATAACATTTGAACCCATTGGAATCATTGAAACACCTTTTAAGACAAAAGAAGGGATGCCCATTCAATCCAATGGTGCATCAGGCTGCAAAGGGCGGGTTGTTTTACAGGAAAAATTCAAAGCGGGACTGGCCGATCTGGATGGATTTTCCCATGTAATATTAATTTATCATTTTCACAAATCCACAGGGTTTGAATTGCAAACCAGTCCCTTTCTTGATAATGAAAAACGAGGTGTTTTTTCTACCAGGGCTCCCAAAAGACCAAACGCAATAGGAATATCAGTCGTCAGATTACTGGATATTAACGAGAATATTTTATCTGTTGAAAATGTTGACATGCTTGACGGAACTCCCCTTTTAGACATTAAACCGT
>JAFGME010000200.1 GCA_016927695.1 Bacteroidales bacterium | reverse complement strand
GAAATGCATTTGCCAAATACAGGGAAAGAAGCGCCGTTCGTCCCGGAAATGTGTCCGTCGTTCATTATGAATGCAGCGAGCGTGTCGATTGCTGTGATGCCTTTAGCCAAAGATGCATCTGTCGTATCCCTCAGTTCCAAAAGCACCCAATCGATTACATCGTTGTTTGGTATGGCCGGTACCGATTCAGGCCCGTGGTACAACCATGGAACAATGTCATAAGGTTGCCCGGGCGGGATAACGCCTGCAATGTTCATAAAAGGAATCATTTGGTTCAGGATGAATGGGCCTTCAAGAAAAGCCTTTAAGTCAAGTTTAAATCCAATAAGTGAAAAATAATCATCGCTAATGTCGTTGGAAACCAAACCAAACGTATCGGTCACGGTGATCCTGATAAGGGCAATATCCGAAATGGTTTCGGGTGTAATTAGAAGGGCTGAGTCCAAATCGGGCAGGGCAGCGGCAATTACCTCATAGGATGCACCGCCATCAAAACTTATCTCAACCGATACAGGGCCATTGCCGAAGCTCTCATCAAATGCATCCCAATGAACAGGCAATAGTTCTGCGAAGGGAAATGACTCGCCGCCATTAGGAGAAACAACTGCAATTTCCGGGTACTTACTGTCAAGAATAAAACTTCCTGAGATATTGGTGAAGCTGTTGTCAAACGTGAAATACCCGTCCGATGGGTCTTCGGTTGTTAATCCGAAGGTGTCCGTACCAATAACCCAGACTTTGCCGAATTCTGTCTGCACACCCGGTGCATTGATCAAAGCAAACCCGGTGTTTTGGAGGCTATCTTCAGCAATGGTATAACTACCCCCTGCTTCCGTACTTATCCCTATGGAAATGGGCTTATCTCCAAAGCTTTCATCCGATGCATTCCAGGTAACCAGCATCGGACCGGAATAGCTGACACTTTCGCCGCCATTCGGAGTCAATACAATAGCTGCAGGATATTTACTGTCCAAAATAAAGGGCGCAGATATCCCGGAAAAATCCGTGGAAATTATAAAATCTCCATCGCTCGCATCCTCATTGGCAATACCGAATGTGTCAGCCGCCAGAACCCGGATCCGAGCATGCTCTGTCAGTAAGTTTGTAACATCAATTGAGACTGTTCCTGAATTTGGAATACCTGACAATACCGGATCATAAGTAATCCCGCCATCCATGCTCAATTCAATCGAAACAGGGTTACTTCCGAAGCTTTCATCCTGGGCAGACCAGCTGACCATTAACGGATCCAGATGAAAATAGGATTCACCTCCATTGGGTATCAACACTGACACTTCCGGCGGCTTGCTATCCAGGATAAATTCACCTGAAACACCGGAGAACGGTACTTGTGCAGAGATAGTCGCTGAAAGGAAAAATGGGATGATAAAAAATTTTCTTTTGAGGTTCATATATTTCGATTTGATTTTCAAAGCCAAATTACCTATCGATTACTTTCTTTCCGCCAAACGTCCTACTTACTATGTGAACTATATTAAATTCCAGGTTGAAATATAGCAGTTTGAGGGTGAAGAATTTTCGGTAAAAAAATCGGAAAATCAAAAATTTTAAGTTAACCGGTAAGGCTTATTGATTAGGAAGAAAAAGTAAAAGCGCCGATTCTTCTTTTTTGAAATGAATTGTTTGACCTTTGTCTTTACAAACTGTGCACCTCTCATTATCCCGTGATTTTTGCAGTGGCATTGCAAATATTACGGGACAATTTACAATTCTTACAGAATTATCAACCAAGGCTTTCATCTAAAAGCCTGAGGTATCTCACCGGAACCCTGAAAACATATTCCTTCCCTTCCGCCTTCAGGGTGCAGGTACGCTTCTTCCTGTCAAGGGAAGTCAGATATTTCAGGCTGATGGCCTCGGAACGGGAAATGCGCAGGAAACATTCTGCAGGCAACTTTTCCATAGTTTCCGAAATGTAGAGGGATACCATTTGCTTCTGCCCTCCGGTAAGAAAAAGTTCGGTATAATTGCCTTCGGCATGCAAACTGATGATATCCTGAGGATCAATAAAAAGGGTTCGTGCGCGAAAGGGAAACCTTACCTTAACGGGCTTGAGTGTAATATCCGGATACTGCCCCACGGCAACATTTCCTCCGTTCAGATTTGCCCGCAGGCGGTGTATTGCTTTCATCAGCTCCTGCGGATCAACAGGCTTCAGCAGGTAATCGAATGCCGCGTGCCTGATGGCGCTTATGGCGTACTCATCAAAAGCCGTTACAAAAATTATCGCCGGCTTGAACCTGAAATCACGGAGTTCGTGCAACAATTCAAAACCGTTCTTCTTTGGCATCTGTACATCCATAAAAACGAGGTCCGGTTTCTTTTCGAGGACGAGAGGCAATGCCTCGTCAACGCTGCCGGCCGAACCCAGAAGAGTGATATCATTGTACTCTTCAAGCAACTCCTGCAATACAGTAATAGCTTTGTTTTCATCGTCAACAATGATGGCCTTGATCCTCATAAAGTATCTTTGTCATGTTTTCCGGTATAAAAATATACAAAATGCAGTAATTCCACAATTTCCCAACATATTTTTGATCAATTATGCCAAATATAAAGGTTGGATAGATTGCCGGAGAACCAGGACTTCATAGTGAACTTATCCGTGCTATTCAGTGAACTCTGTTTGAAATCATACATCACACAGAAAACACAGATCATCACAGAATATTTACCGGCCGGTAAGCCGGAAGCCTTCAGGATTGCCTGATTCTATCCTTTCAGTTCATGAAGGATTTCAGCCACCTTCCTTACCCGGTTTTCATCCGTTTCGCTGTGGCCGTATTCAGGGATTCCCGGCATGCCTCCCATTTTTATGGCAGGGTTGCGGAATTTCATCCTGCTGTCTACCATCCCCCTTAAAGTGGCATGGAACTCCTGCGCGCCGGTTTTCAGGGCCAATTCCCTGATATTCTCTTCACTGATGCCGCTGCCGGCCATGATGATGATCCTGTCCCCGGCTTTTTCTACCAACTGCCGGATCAGCTCAACGCCTTCCAAAGCCTTGTTTTTCTGTCCTGATGTAAGCATACGGTCTGCTCCGGAAGAAATAATATCATTCAAAGCTTCAAATGGATCTGATGTCATATCAAACGCTCTGTGGAAAGAGAATTCCAGCGGTTTTGTCAGTTGCACAAGCTCCGAAGTCCTTTTGATGTCCACACTGCCATCCGGCAGCAGTATGCCCGAAACCATCCCGTCCGCACCGAGATCTTTTGCTGTTTTGATGTCCTCTTTCATCACTTCAAACTCCGGACCGGAATAACAAAAATCTCCTGCCCTCGGGCGGATGATCACAAACAGCCCGATGCTGATATTCTTTCTGGCAAGCCGGATGGTGGCAGCGCCTGGTGTAACACCTCCCTCGGACAAACTGCTGATAAGCTCCACCCTGTCAGCTCCTCCCCTTTCTGCAGATATAGCCGATGCAACCGAAGCGGCGCAGATTTCAAGCATGTATTTCTTTGATGACTGCATCATTTTTTTCTATCTATCACCTCGATGCCCCAGACATTCTGACTGTAGGAACTACCGGGTTTTGTCACTGCGATGATTTTATTCCCGCCGGAGCCCGAAAAAACAGCTACCACCAATGGGTCGGTGATTTCATATCCGGGCTCAAAGTATTTTTTTGAATAAAACTTCTCTGCGACAACGGTTCGTTGAAGCTGATAATCATTATCAAACACCATGATCCGATCGCCGGGGGCGCTGCCACCATAGTAATCACCCGAAGGTACAATGTAAAATTCGTTAAAAGCCGGATTGTGTTCCAGACAATAAATATATTCCTGCTGCAAAGGAAACGTCTCTTCCTGTACCACATCATTGCCGGGGAGTTCAGGGTTGATGGTCAGAATGGTTTTTAGCGAGGTGAAAATTCTGTTCCCGTCTTTACTCAGCCAGAAAAGGCCGTTCACTTTTTCGTAATAATAGGTTGAATACATGATTGCGGGCTGCGAACCCGAAACGCTGAATTTGGTGAGCTCATAACCATCGGCAGCATAGACATATTTTCCCGAAGGATGCAGGTTCACATCTTCAAAGCTAAAGTACCCTCCAAAATCATACGTATTGTATTGGCCGTTCACGAGGTTCAGGGTGGCGATATCAAAATTATAATCGTAGAAAAGATAAACCGTTTTGTTAAAACCGGCCAGGATGCCATTCATGCTGCCTTGCACATAAAAATCATTCATTAACGAATTCGTATTCAAATCGATGTATTGCATGAGAAAGTTACCGCTTCCGGAACCGGTGACCAGATAATCCCCCTGTGGTGAAACGGAAAAGTAGTCGGCCTGCGTTGTCAAGGGAAGGGTTGTAAAAGATTGATCATTCAGATCGAACAAATCCACAGCGCATTTATATGTTTCAGAAGAATAGGAAAGAAGCAAAAGCCGGTTGTGTAAGTAGTCAAAAGCGACATCCCGCAGTGTTTTGTTATACATAATTTTATTCCCCGGGAAAGCATGAATAAACAAGGAAACAGAAATGCTCTCCCCAGTGGATGCATAGATGGTGAAAGCGGTGGAAACCGAATCCTGGTGAATATGCTGCCGTTGCAATAATATATTAAATTTATCCGGTGAATTTTTCGCACAGCTTCCGCTTGTTTTGCTGAACTGAATGAACGAGGGCGCATCGGCGACTGACCAGGTAAAATCCTCTTTCCCGATACAACTCACCGATACAGACTGTTCGTCCTCATCATAGTCAAATTCAATATCTGTGGAATCCACGAACAGATTAACCTGATCTTCTTTACGGCAACCCACCAGGAAAAACAAAAGGCATAATCCGGTAAAACAAATGCTTTTTTTCATTTTCGGGAAAAATATTAGTTTTGGTAATAAAAGTAAGAAAACATCAGTTATTGTTTCATAAAAAATTTATTAACAAAATTAGCTCATCAATGAAAACCGGGAAAACAATTTTTCTATCATTTGTGGTTCTGCTGTCAACCTTTTTGTCATCGGCCCAGGAAGAACCAAAAAAATCGCTCAGGCCTGCAAAACACAATTTCTCCTTTGAAGTTGATTTCACACCGTTCAACACCACGGCGCCGATTGACCTGCACGGATTCAGGGGCCGGTTATTTTTATCGGACAAACTGGCGTTGCGGACCGGTTTCAATTTCGATATGGTGAAGCAGTACAGTGAATTTCCTTCGGAGCACGATGGAATCGTATTGTATGGAAGCAATGACGAGAAGTTCACCCTTTTCGGAATTAACACAGGGGTGGAGTACCATTTTCTGAATTCCGGCCGTGTTTCGCCATATTTTGGCGCAGCCATCGGTTTCGAAAACAAATCCTCAGAGTCGGTGTATGAGGATGTTGTCTGGGACTACAACGGGTCATCCTATACCTATTACATCAGAAGGACGGAAATTGAAAATTCCTGGCTAAGTTATGGGATTGTCTACCCACACGACAGGGCGTTATTTGAGGAAGACGCTCCCCACAGGGCATACAACAGGTTTTCGGGTCTGGCCATCCTGGGGGCCGATATATATATTGTAAAGCATTTTTATATGGGAGTAGAGATCGGCCTGGGGGTTGATATACTGAAATATAAGGAAATCATTATTAAGATAGACGATGTTGCAGAACCCACCATACCTGAAGCCGAAGTAACAGATTACGGATTCAACGTCAACAATGCCATAAGGCTGGGATTCTGGTTCTGACATCTGGTTCCCTGCAAAGCAGCAGACAAACCGGGACTTCTTCCCATAAATGCCGTTTCCTTAATTATACCGGTGATCAAAACAGAACCGGAAGTTCTCTATTTATAGAGGCACAGGTAAGCGGTTTCGGTTTTAATTCTAAGTTGAAATTTATTGTCTTTTGCCACCACAAACGTATCATAGGGTTTGTAATCTTTCCATTCCGTTTCACCGGGCAACAGAATGGTCATCATGCCTGAAACAACAGTGATGTGCTCCACAGTTGAGGTTCCGAACTCATACTCACCGGAAGCCATAACGCCAAGGGTGGCGGGACATTCGTCCGTGGAGAAGGCAATGGATTTCACCCTGCCGTCGAAATATTCATTGACTTTGAACATAATGTTAGTTTTTGCGACGAAAATAAATAATTTTCCGGACAAAAAAAATATCGGGTCACCATGATGTGGTTTGCCCGATAGTAAATCATCCTAATCCTTTTTTGCAAACAGTACAAACTTCCTGCAAAAAAGGGAAAAATCGATCAATAATAACCTCAGAATCAAAAACCTTTACCCGACTGCTTTCATAATATCCGGCAAACTTCTGTAAAGGGCCTTCAAAAATCCTGAAAACAAAATGCTTTTGTCAACGGTGGGATTTTATCTTTCTGATCTGAATTTCCTTCTGTCGTCGGGGGTGGTTTCCCTGGCCTCGTTTACTTTGAGGTTTCTGCCTTTGACTTCTGTGCCATTAAGGTCATTGATGGCTTCTTTAGCTTCTTCATCATTAACCATATCGACGAATCCAAAGCCTTTGCTTTTTCCGGAATATTTATCAGAAATGATTTTCACATTGCTGACGCTGCCATATTCCTCAAAAATACCTTTTAGTTCATCTTCACTGATACCATAAGGAAGATTTCCTACGTAAATGTTCATAAAACAAAAATTAAAAAATGAATAATGTGCTGCAAAGATAAATTATTTTTCCACACAAATAAAAAATCAAAAATTAAGATATTGCTGAAATAAAATTTGCAGATAAGCTTTCCCTTTCATTACAAGAGAATCGGAGGTGTCATCATTGGGTTGGCGGCAATAAAATCTGTCGAAACGCGGTTCATAAAAAAAATATTTT
>JAFGME010000199.1 GCA_016927695.1 Bacteroidales bacterium | reverse complement strand
TACAATAAACTGGCTCTCCGGCAACATCGATGCCGATCCTTTATGGGAAGAAACAGGAGATCATCCTTATGCCCTCAAGGCCGGCTCCCCCTGCATCAACACGGGCACACCCATGTACGAGCCGGGCATGCAGCCGCCTTACATCATCCAGCAGGATACTGTGTACAAACTCATCACCCTGGATTTTGACACCATCCCACTTCCCTCCACAGACCTGGCCGGCAATCCCCGCATAGCCTACGGCAGGATTGACATGGGCGCCTACGAGTTTGCAGATACCACTACCCAAATCACCAATCACAAATCACAAATCACCAATAACCAGGTCACCGTTTTCCCCAACCCGTTCACATCCAATGCTTTCATCTCTTTCCAAACCAACACAAAAGGCAAGGTCAGGGCAGCCATTTACAACCTGAACGGGCAGTTGGTGAAGAAGCTCACCGAAACGGAAGCGGTACCCGGCTCTTACAGCATCAACTGGGACGGAACCGACAATTTTGGATTTGAGGTGAATCCGGGAGCTTACATCGTGAGCGTGGAGGTCAACGGCCTAAAGGCCGGGAGTGTAAAGGTGGTGAAGAAGAAGAGAAAGTAGTCAGCAGATAGCAAACCCCGGTTGTCAGGCAGGCATCACGTACACCTCTAACAGTCGGGTTTCGCCTTCCGGCAGGATGTCCACCCTGTCGATGTCGGCAGGTATGAGGGCAAGCTCTCCCTGCATCAGCCCGGCATCGCCGGACGGTGTGTGTAATATGGCATTGCCTTCCATGCAGAGGTAGACCACAAATGAATCCAATTCGGAGAAATTCTTCCGCAGGGGATGGGTAAGATGAATGATGTTGGTGGTGAAATAGGGGCATGAAATGATATTTGCCGTGCCGTTTTTCAGGTTTTCATATTCCAACCTGGAATCGGTGTTGATCCGGTAATCAATGGCGTCAAGGGCTAAGTCAGTATGAAGTTCACGTTTGAACCCTGCGGCGTCTATCCTGTCCCAGTCGTAGATGCGGTAAGTGATATCGGAGGTCTGTTGTATCTCTGCCAGCAGTATGCCCGGCCCCACGGCATGCACCCTTCCGGCAGGGATGAAACAGGCATCCCCCTTTTTCACAGTTTCATATCTGAGAAAATCCCTGACCGAATTGTCCCTGATACAGTCTGTTAGCTGTTTTTTGCCGGAAATGCCTCTCAGGTGGCCCACCAGCCGTGCATCCCTTGCGGCTTCCATGATATACCACAATTCTGATTTCCCCTGTGATCCATGCCTTTTCAGGGCAAGCTCGTCGTTGGGATGCACCTGCACTGAGAGCCAGTCGCCTGCATCCAGAATTTTCACGAGCAAAGGGAATTCATCGCCAAATTTACTGTAGCTGGGGTCGCCCGTAAGATCGCTCATATACACTTCCACCAGCTCATTGATGTTGTTGCCACTGAGAAACCCGTTTTCCACCACGGATTCATGGCCCTCCACCCCCGACAGCAGCCACGCTTCCCCGGTAAGCTTTCCGGCAGCTATCCGGTGTCCGGGGATTTCACTGATATTGTTTCCGCCCCAGATTTTATTGAAATACTGCGGTTTGAATCTGAAAGGATAAAGTTCCGACATTTGTGATGATCGTGTTTATAAAAGCACAAAATTAATAAAAACCACCAACATTTTTTTATCCCTATATTTGCACGGATGAAAAACCTCTTGAACATACTCAGATACGCCATTCCTTATTGGGTTTATGCCCTGCTGAACATTGGTTTCAACCTGCTGAGCGTTCTGTTTTCGCTTGTCTCCTTTGCGTTTTTTATCCCTGTGCTGGATATCCTTTTCAATAAAACCAACATCATCACCGAGGCGCCGGACCCCATTCACTTAAGCAATGTTTTTTCCCTGAATAAGGATCTGATCCGCGATAATTTTTACTATTTCGTCAGCAGGCTGATCCGCGAAAACGGGGAGCTGAACACCCTGGTGTACATCAGTATGGCCATTGTGGTTCTTTTTTTCATGAAAAATCTTTTCCGTTACCTGGGCATGTATTTCATTGCAGTGGTGAGAAACGGTGTGGTGAGAGACCTTCGCAACGACATTTATCATAAGGTTTTAATATTGCCCCTGGCATACTATTCAGAGCAGAAGAAAGGCGACATCATGGCCCGCATGACTGCAGATGTGCAGGAGGTCGAATGGAGCATCATGACATCCCTCGAAATGATATTCAGGGAGCCCATTACCATGTTCACCTATATACTTACCCTTTTTCTTATCAGTCCCCAGCTAACCCTTTTTGTATTGATACTCCTGCCTGTAAGCGGTTATTTTATCGGCCGGATCGGGAAAAGCCTGAAGAGGACCTCTGTGAAGGGTCAGAAGAAGATGGGGGAGATACTGTCGCTGATTGAGGAGACCATCTCCGGTCTGAGGATCATCAAGGCTTTCAACGCCCTGGGCGCGGCAGACCGGAAATTCAGGCAAACCAACAATGAATACACCCGTTTGATGGTGAGGCTTTACCGAAAGCGCGACCTGGCTTCGCCACTGAGTGAGTTCCTGGGCGCCATTGTGCTGGTAGCTGTCGTGTGGTTCGGGGGCAAGCTGGTGCTGCAGGAAGGCGGTGGATTAGACGGCTCTGTCTTCATTGTATATCTTGTCATCTTTTCACAGCTCATCCCCCCGGCCAAAGCCATTACACAATCGGTTTACAATGTGCAGAAGGGCGCCGCCTCGGTGGAAAGGATAAAAAGCGTGTTAGAGGCTTCCGAACGGATCGTGGAAAAGCCCGGAGCCCTATCTATCAAGACTTTTGAAAAGGAGATTGAATTCAGCCAGGTGGGGTTCTCTTATGAAAAAGAGCCTGTGCTCAAAAACATCAGCCTTGTTATTCCGAAAGGCCGGACGATTGCATTGGTGGGGCCTTCGGGAGGCGGTAAATCCACGCTGGTGGACCTGCTGCCTCGCTTTTACGATTGCACCGAAGGGCAGCTCCTGATTGACGGTGTGGATGT
>JAFGME010000198.1 GCA_016927695.1 Bacteroidales bacterium | reverse complement strand
TGGCATTCCGGTTGGGATTTAATATGGTTGAAGTGCCCATCATATTTACCGACCGAAAAGCAGGGACATCAAAGATGAGCGGTGGAATTTTCAGTGAAGCCCTGTGGGGAGTGATAAAAATGAAAATGGCAAGCTGGTTCAGCAAAAATGATCTGTCATGAACGATAACGGCCCCAAAAAGCTTTTCCTCCTTGACGCCTACGCATTGATCTACCGAAGCTACTATGCTTTCATCCGCAACCCGCGCTTCAATTCCAGGGGTGTTAATACTTCAGCCATGCTCGGATTCACCAACACGCTGGTTCAGTTGCTCGAAGCTGAAAACCCACATTATATCGGCGTTGTTTTTGATGTTTCAGCCCCAACTTTCAGACATGAAATGTTTAAGGAATATAAAGCCAACCGGGAGCAGATGCCCGAAGATTTGCGGAAATCCATTCCATACATCCGCAGGATCATTGACGCATTTAACATTCCAATCATTGAGAAAGAAGGATTTGAGGCAGATGATGTGATCGGCACTCTTGCCCGGAAAGCAAAAAAAGAAGGATTTTCCACCTTTATGATGACACCCGATAAAGACTATGCACAACTGGTGGAGGAAAATATCCGGATGTATAAACCGGCAAAACAGGGAGGAGCTGCCGAAATCTGGGGACCGGAGGAGGTGAAAAAAAATTTTGGCATTAAGGATCCCTTACAGGTAATCGATATCCTGGGACTGATGGGTGACAGTTCGGATAACATTCCCGGGTGTCCGGGAATTGGTCCCAAAACAGCTGAAAAACTGATCGCAGAATTTGGCAGTATTGACGGAATATACAGGAACATCGATAAACTTTCGGGGAAACAGAAGGAGAACCTCATTGAATTTGAAGATCAGGTAAGGCTTTCAAAAAAGCTGGTAACCATAATACAGGAAGTCCCCATTGAATTCGACAAGAAAAGCCTTATCCGCGATGAGATCAACAAAGAAGCACTGAAAGCCCTTTTTCAGGATCTCGAATTCAAAGGCCTGTCGGAACGGCTCAATCTTGAAGAAGCAAGAGCGGACCAGGCCGTCCAGCAATCACTTTTTGCTGAAGAAAAACCGGGGCCCGTGACTTCTGAAAAAAGGGAAAATATCGAAACCATACCCCATCAGTATTACCTGGTGGAAAATGAAATGCAAAGAGCCAGTCTGCGGGCTGAACTTTCTGTTGCCAAAGCTTTTTGCTTTGACACCGAGACTACCGGACTCGATACCCATACCGCAGAAATCATTTGCCTGTCATTTGCTTTTCGTAAACATGAAGCTTACTGTGTTATCCTGCCAAATAAACGCGATGAGGCCCAAAAAGTGCTTGAAGAGTTCAGAGAGGTTTTTGGCGACGGGAACATCCTGAAAATCGGCCAGAATTTAAAATATGACCTGCTCATGCTCGATAATTACGGCATTCGGGTGAAAGGCAAAATGTTTGACACCATGCTTGCCCATTACCTGATCCAGCCCGAGCAGAGGCACAATCTGGATTACCTTTGTGAGATATATCTGAACTATGAAAAAGTGCATACCGAAAGCCTGATTGGCAAGAAGGGGAAAAACCAACTGAATATGCGATCCGTCTCCAGGGAAAAACTACGTGATTATGCGTGTGAAGATGCCGATCTGACCCTGCAGTTGAAAGAGGCCATAGACCCTGAACTGGACAAGTATGAAATTCGCGAATTGTTTGAGAACATTGAAATGCCCCTGGTACAGGTATTGGTTCACATGGAACAGGCCGGGGTTAAGCTGGATTCAAAAGTATTAAAGGATTATGCCGTTGATCTGCGCAAACAGATAATCAGGGTTGAAAAAGAAATATTTGAACTTGCAGGAGAAGAATTTAACATTTCATCTCCCAAACAATTAGGCCCCATTCTTTTCGAAAAATTAAAGGTTTCTTCCGGAAGTGATGCAAAAAAAACCAAAACCAAACAGTATTCCACATCCGAAGAAATTCTTGCAAGACTGGCTGACAGACACCCGATTGTCAATAAAATCCTTAAATTCCGCGGCCTTAAAAAATTGCTTTCAACCTATGTGGAAGCTTTGCCCAGACTAGTAAATTCCAAAACAGGGAAATTACATACTTCATATAATCAGGCAATTACAGCAACAGGACGTCTTAGTTCCGTAAATCCTAACCTGCAGAATATTCCCATACGGGACGAACAGGGAAGGGAGATCCGCCGTGCATTTGTTTCTTCCGACAAGGAGCATCTGTTTCTTTCGGCCGACTATTCGCAAATCGAATTGCGCATCATGGCTGCCCTGAGTAAAGACAAAGAGATGATCAGGGCATTCAGCGAAGGGAAAGACATTCACGCCATAACTGCAGCAAAAATCTTCAAAGTTGCCGAAAAGGAAGTAACCTCCGATATGCGTCGCAAAGCGAAAACCGCCAACTTCGGCATCATTTACGGCATATCGGCTTTTGGCCTTTCTCAGCGGCTGAACATACCCGGAAAGGAAGCAAAAGAGCTGATTGATGGTTATTTTGAAAGCTTCCCGGACATCAGGTCATTCATGGACAAACAGGTGGAACTGGCCAGAAAAAAAGGGTATGTGCAAACAATTAAGGGACGAAAACGTTATTTAAATGACATTAATTCTGCCAATGGTGTGGTGCGTGGAATGGCTGAAAGAAATGCCATAAACGCTCCGATCCAGGGATCAGCAGCAGATATTATCAAATTGGCAATGATTAACATCTTTGAAAAGTTCAAAATGGAAAAACTGGAATCAAAAATGGTCCTGCAGGTTCACGACGAACTGAACTTTGATGTCCCGGTAACGGAACTGGAAAGGGTGAAATCCATTGTAAAAAACGAGATGGAACAGGCGGTTCAACTGGATGTTCCCCTCACTGTTGAAATGAATGCTGCAACCAATTGGCTCGATGCACATTAATACGTTATGCAAAAGATAATAAAAATAGAAACGGATGACGACTACCGGGATGCCCTAAACCGGTTCATTGAATTGTGTAAAACGCAAAAAACGAACGATGACCTGAATGAACTGATGCTTCTCACAAGCATGATGGAGAAGTACGAGAGGGCAAATTGCGGAGAAAACTGAACTTTTTTCAGTTCTAATTTCTGGGCCTGAATCATGATGAGTGGCACCTGCCTATCAATCAGATCATTTGAAATATAAACGAACTTCCTCCTGCGTTTGATCAAACGTTTTCCCTGAAAATATTTTTGGATGAAGTATTGCTTTTTAATCAAAATTGAAGTACCTTTTACTAAGCAATATTACATAAATAAAACTATGAATAAACGTAATTCCTTCTTGCTAATCCCCTGTAAACCATTCATTTCAATTTTGTTTTT
>JAFGME010000197.1 GCA_016927695.1 Bacteroidales bacterium | reverse complement strand
TAAACCGGGTATGCTTTTGCAAAACATGCCTAATCCATTCAAGAGCAAAACTTCTATCACTTATAAATTATTCACGCCTGGATATGTCAAAATTATTCTTTCTGATATCAATGGAAGAAAAACAAATAAGATGGTTAATGCATATAAGGAAATAGGTGAATACTCAATTGACATACCGGGCCATTCATTAAAAGAAGGCTTGTATTTTTATTCGCTTGAAATGGATGGGTTGATAATAGAGACAAAAAAAATGGTGCTAATAAACCAGGGAGAATAAAGAATGAAAAATAAGATATTAATTTTAATACCTCTTTTTCTTCTTTATGGAATAAAAGTTCCCGAAAAGAGTGTATTCACAGCGCCAGGGAAAGCCAGGGCGATAAAGACTGCAGATATCGACCACGACGGGGATGATGATATTATCTTAGGCCATTACTTGAATTCCGATAATATCGGATTTACTGTTATATTAAATGACTCACTTAATTTTATTGTTGCAGATAGCATAATCTATTATGCAAGCAATATTAGTTTTGCCATAGCAAAACTAAATGGAAATGAAGAATTCGATCTTGTATCATCTCACGCATGTGGCAAAAGTAGTTGCATTTCAGTAATCCCCGACTTTTACACTGAACCGATAAATATAATTGATTATCCTATTGTGCAACCATGTGAAAATTTAGCTATAGGTGATATAAACCATGATGGATACAATGATATTTTATTTGCATCCAATTCAATTACAAATCATTGGGGTATAATTTACAATAATTGGGCAGGAGGTTTCCTGCCCCCTGTATATTTTAATTGTACCTGGCAACCATTGGATTTTGATTGTGGTTACCTAAATGAGGATAGTTTGTTGGATGTTATTATACCCGGAAGTGAGATAGATATTTTTTTTAATTCAGATACAGGTTTTATTTTGTACAATACTGGTCCAGGCTCTTTTAGTCTTGAAATTACAGATATAGACAACGATGGTGACAATGACATTGTTGGGATAATGGGTTTCGTTCTTTATGGTATAGTTATTTACGAGAACTATAGTAACGATTCTATTGTAGGACATGAATATATAATGGTACCCTTCCAGATAGGTCCTTTTAAATTGTGTGATTTAAATAATGACAGCCTCCCGGATTTTCTTGCGGTAGATTACCCGGCATTCTATATTCTGATGAACGATGGAAATCTGAACTTCACTGGCCCGGATATCTACAACCTTCCAATTAATGAAGGAGGCGCTCCGGCCTGTGCTGATTTTAACCTTGATGGGTACATGGATATAGCCATCATCCAGGATGACTGGGCCAATGAAATCTCTGTTTTAGTTATTTATTACAACGATGGCACAGGCCATTTCACTCAGGACCCGCCTGTAGGGATTGGAAACCCTGCAACAGGTGAAAAAACGATAACAGTATCCTGTTTCCCGAATCCATTTGAAGACGAACTGCAGATTGAAATGTGTCTCACAGAAAAATCCGTCGTGAGTTTTGAAATCTATAACACAGGAGGTAAAAAGTTACACAGGTCAGAAAAGCATCTTTACGGCCCCGGAACTCAACAGGTAATCCTTACTGCCAGTCAAACCGGCATTGTGCAACCGGGTTTGTACTTTTTGACAGTGGACATTGATGGAAAGGATTTCAAAACGATCAAGATGTTAAGGAAATAATCAGTGGAATATCATTTGTTACTAAAGTTCCATTAGTCTTTAATTCCTGCCTGTCGCTTGTCCGGCAGACAGGCGTGCATTGGTGACAATCATTTTAATGGCCACGGATGCACCAATGAAAGACGAATTGAAATGTTGTGAGTTTCTACGTGGCTTGGTATGTGTTGGCTGCGCGGGGAAAAGTCACACAGTCCTGCCTTTAGAAAATTTCGTATCTTTACAATCATAATCCACAGTGTATGCTGGCACAATTTTTAAAACAGAAAGTCACATCGCTCATAGTTTATTGCTTAGCGACCCCACTTTACTCCCAGGTGAGCTCGGAGATAATTGGCCTCACCTGGTACGACCTCCAGACCAACGGAACGATGCAGCCGAGGCTTCATATTTATGACAATGGAACTATAGCTGCTGTGTGGACACAGGGTTTTGACCATCCCTCGTTTCCTGACCGGGGCAGCGGATACAATTTCTACGATGGCGACAAATGGGACCCGGTCCCCACTGGGACGGTCGAATATGTTTGTGCAGGGTGGCCATCCATTGCCCCACTCGGCCCGGAAGGGGAGGCGCTGGTCTCCCATGTGAGGGATGCGCCTGGCGGCCTGATCATCAACCAAAGACCGGCTTGCGGCCAGAGCTGCTGGACGGCCACGACGCTCTATGGCCCGGCAGGATTCGAAGACATCTGCTGGAGCCGCATGGTTACCTCCGGCCCCGAAAGAAACAATATCCATATTCTGGCGCTTACGAGAGAGTGGGGTTACCTTTATCACGGTCAGGAAATGGCATTGCTCTATTACAGGTCGCAGGACAAGGGGCAGACCTGGGACATTCAGCACCACCTTTTCCCTGAACTGGATTCTTCGCATTACCTTAGAATTAATATTGATTCATATAGCTGGGCTGAACCATTGGGCGACACAATCGCTTTTGCTGTTGCAAGCAGGTACATGGATATGGTGCTGATGAAATCCGTTGACGGAGGCGATACCTGGACAAAGACTGTGGTCTGGAAGCATCCGTATCCGTTTTTTGATTATGATTGGACAATTACCACCGATACCGTTTTTTGTTGTGACGGTTCCTTTTCACTTGTCCTTGATGAAAACGGAAAAGCTCATCTTGCTTTTGGATGTGGATCATTGTTTCATCCTGAAGTGGGCTCTTTCTGGGGGCTTCTCCCTCCCCAGGACGGCATCGGGTACTGGAACGAGTATATGCCTGTTTTTCCGGGAACCCATGACGCTTTACGGAAGGATTCATTGGAGGCCGGCGGAAATCTCATTGCCGAAGCGCAGGATGTGGACGGAAACGGGATTGTCGGATTCACTGATGAATACATGCCCTACCGTACCGGTGGCATTTGCAGCATGCCATCCCTTGCCATAGGCGACCACGATGACATCTACCTTGTTTTCAGCGGCCTGACCGAGTTTTACGAAAATGGAATATACAATTTCAGGCACATCTGGTTCAGGAGCTCTCCTGACGGAGGAAACACGTGGGGCGATTATGACGATCTTACGGCAGACCTTACAGGTTCAGGCTTCAGTGAATATATTTATCCGTCACTTTTTTATAATAATGGGAAGCTTGGTGTAATATATCAGGAGGATCCGGAACCGGGTTTGGCTGTCCACAGCGACCATTTATACCAGGAAAACAGGATCCGCTACCTCAACCTGGATGCTTACCTCCTGCCTCCTGTTTCATTCCCGGAAAATGAGAAGGTCATAGCGTTTGAAATATTCCCAAACCCCGCTTCATGGTGGGTTGCCATCTGCACAGATATGGAAACGGAGGCCGTTGAAAAACTGGTGATCGCCCGTTAGACAGGGTTTTGCCGCTGCGAGGCGTTTTTCTGTGAGAAGCAATGATACGGCATTATATAGCGCCGTATTTTCGCTATCCCATTCAGTAGCGGTATAAAACAATTCCATAACTTTGAATCCCAAAATGATTTATATTATGAGCATACTGATCACAAATATCAAAAAGCTGGTTCAGGCCGGAAACGACCTGCCGGAAAAAAGGGCGGGAAAGGAAATGTCGGTACTTCCATCCATTGACAATGCATACCTTTACATAAAGGGGGAAAAAATAGCAGGTTTCGGCCTGATGAAAGAGCTTGATGTGCTACGACCGGGCCTGAAAGCAAAGGGGTTTCATGAAATCGATGCCTCCGGGAAAATGGTGTTTCCCTGCTGGTGCGACTCCCACACACACCTTGTTTATCCGGCAAGCCGCGAAATTGAATATGTCGATAAGATCAAAGGTCTGACGTATGAAGAGATTGCCAAAAGGGGAGGGGGGATACTTAATTCGGCACAAAAAATGGCAGAGATGTCTGAGGATGAACTGTTTGAAGCCTCTTTGAACCGGCTGAAAGAGATAGCCTGTTATGGCACGGGTGCGGTGGAAATAAAAAGCGGTTACGGCCTCACCACCGAAGCAGAGCTGAAGATGTTGCGCGTGATCCAAAGGCTGAAAGAGGCAAGCCCGCTCACCATACGTTCCACATTTTTGGGCGCCCATGCCATTCCTCCGGAATACCGGGGCAGGCAGGAAGAATATGTTGACCTGGTGATCAATGAGATGATACCGCAGGTAGCTGCGGAGGAACTGGCCGATTACATTGACGTGTTTTGCGATAGAGGGTTTTTTACGGTCGAAGATACCGAACGGATACTGATGGCGGGCATGAAATACGGCCTCCGTCCGAAGATACACGCCAATGAACTGGATTATTCCGGAGGCATACAGGCGGGAGTGAAATACAATGCCCTCTCCGTCGATCATCTGGAATATACCGGAAATAAAGAGATAAAGGCCTTGCTTGGTTCGGAAACGATGCCTGTGATATTACCGGGAGCCGCGTTTTTTCTGAATATGCCTTTTGCTCCGGCGCGTAAAATGATCGATGCCGGCCTTCCGGTGGCTATGGCCAGTGATTTCAATCCCGGGTCGAGCCCTTCGGGAAATATGCAGCTTATACTTTCGATGGCCTGTATTTCTTACAGGTTGCTGCCTGAAGAGGCCGTTAACGCCCTCACCCTCAACGGCGCTTATGCCATGGGCGTTCAGGACGATCTGGGCTCCATATCCGTGGGAAAAACCGCCAATGTTTTTATTACAAAGGAAATTCCCACCCTGGAATACTTCCCGTATTATTACGGCGCCAACAAGGTGGAAACGGTGATACTGAAAGGGGGACTGCTTTAGAGCCTGATCAGAATCCGGTTCACAAAATGATTATATCCTGTCTTTTGTTATAATGATTCTTTTGAGGGATTAAGTGTTCCTGCTTCCTGCCCAATGGCCGGAGAATGGGCAGGCCGGTTGGTGATTTAGTGGTAAAAATCCCGCCACAACAGGGATCAGTTTTTTTGGGTGTGATTCCAGCAACGGTCTGAAAACAGCAGCGCTCCTGAGTATTTTTATTACGTATTATCCCGTGGAAAAGCTTTGTTCAGCGCTTCTGTGCGCGATTGCACATGCAGTTTTTCATAGATGTTGCGAATATGTGTTCGCACTGTTTCGGCGCTGATGAAGAGTTTTGCGGCGATTTCCTTATACCTGTATCCTTTGGCAAGATATTCCAGGATTTCTTTTTCTCTTTTGGTGAGATTCCGGGTTTCTTCTTCCTGTTTTTTTGCGTTCTGGAATGATCCCGTCACTTTCCGGGCGATCACCTGTGACATGGGACTGCCACCGTTATAAATGTCGATTACGGCTTCCGCCAGTTTTTCTGAGGAGCTTTTTTTCAGCACATAACCGTTTGCCCCGGCTTTCAGGGATTCAAACACCATCTCATCGTCTTCATAAACGGTACACATCAAAACCTGCAATGACGGAACGGCCTGCCGGACGATGCGGGTACATTCGATCCCGCTGATCCCGGGCAGGTGGATGTCCATAAGCGCCACGTCGGCCTCAATTTCCCTGAATTTCTCAAGGAATGACTCCCCATCGCTGAAGGATCCCGCCGGTTCAATATCCGGATGGGCAGAGAAGATGGACATAAACCCTTCCCTGATGTCACGGTCGTCTTCAACGATGATAAGCCTTACTTTTTTCATTGTTCAGCAAAAATATGACTCTGAAAATTCATTGACAATCTCCATTAAGTAGTATTTTTCAGCGGTATGGAAAAGCTGATCCGGGTACCGTAGCCCGCCCTGCTTTCCAGGCTGAAAGCCCCTTCCAGCTCTTCGATGCGCGATTTCATGATATTCAGTCCGTTGCCGTGCTTTGCGCCGGTTCCGGTTTCCAGGCCTTTTCCATTGTCGGAAACAGTGATGGAGAGTTGTTCCCCCGTAATCTGAATCGCTACATCGATCTGCTTCGCCCCGGAGTGCCTGACTGCATTGTTGACAGCCTCCTTCACTGCATAATAAACATTTCTTTTGAAGGCAGGAGACACCTTCCATGGAGGTATTTCTTCCGGAAGGGAAACAGAATGTCCCGCTTCGCAGTTTTCGAGGAAATCGCCCGTGTGCCTGTGGATATAGGCGATTAAACTGTCGAGCCTGTCGTCCCCGGTGTTGAGGGTCCAGACGATTACCGAAAGCTGTTCAACCAGTTCACGGGCCGTTGCCGAGAGTCGCCCTAAAAGCCGGGTGGCTTCGGCGCCGCCTGCCGGTTTTAATTTCGCATTCTCGGCAATGACGATGATCTTGCTCAGCCCGGAGCCCAGCTCATCGTGCAGGTCGGATGATATTTTCCGCCTCAGAAGGTTGATCTCATTTTGCCTTTCCAGTTCTGCCAGTTGCCTCCTGATCCGGATGGTGGAGATGAAATAGAAAACGGCTGCAAACAGGCTGATCACAATGGCCGATGCGAGCGCCATAAACCAGGTTTTTCTCCAGAGGGGTTTCTCAATACGGATGTGAAGAACTGCCGGGTTTTCATTCCAGATGCCGTCATTGTTGGCAGCCCTGACCATGAAAGTGTAGCTTCCCGGAGGCAGATGGGTGTACCTCACCGAAGTGATGATGGAGGGTTTGGACCATTCCTTGTCATAACCCGCCAGAAAATAACTGAAACTGTTTTTCCAGGGCTGGGTGAGTTCAAGACTTGCAAACTCAAGCGTTATGGTGTTTTGCCCGGGGCCTAAACCGATGCTCTTTTTTACAATGATATTGCTGTCGGAGGGATAAGGCTCATTGAAAACATCCATCGAAACAATCACAGGCATTGGGGAATGGGGGTTAAACCTGACAGAATCGGGGTGAAAATAGTTGAATCCGTTCACACCTCCAAAAAACATCCATCCGTTTTTGTCACTGAAAAAAGCCCCGCTGTTGAATTCAAATGACTGCACTCCGTCTTCAGGGCCAAAGTTGATCACTTTTTCCGTGGAGGGGTCAAAAAGTGATAATCCCCGGTTGGAGCTGATCCAAAACCTGCCTTCCCTGTCTTCCAATATTCCGTAAAGGAACTGGTCGGCGAATCCTTCGGCAGTTCCATAAAAAGCTGTGATTTCCGGAACGGTGTCGAACCTGACCAGGCCCCGGCTTGTTGCACTCCATACTATGCCCCTTTTGTCCTCATGAAAACAGTTGATTTTTAATGAATTATGCTCATCCTGGTGGCGGCTGAAAGGGTAAATTTCTCCTGATGGCCTGTTCATGTGGATTCCGTTTCCATCGACCCACAAATTGCCGCGGCTGTCTTCGAAGAAATTGTTCACAGTTTCATCCCTGAAGTTTTCACTGATCTCACAATGCCATCCTTTATTCTTTTTCTTCAGTTCAAAAACAGTTTGATTGATCAGCGCCAGAACGGAACCATCCTGTTTTTTGAGGTATCTGGAAGCTTTGTTGATGGTGGCTTCCGGTCCCGGCATTTCCACCGGGCAAAAGGTTTTTTCGTTTTTACTGAATGTGTACAAGCCATAAAAAGAACCAATCAGCAACAAATCCGGGGTAAGGCCTGTAATAAAGAAAACATCGTTGGCGGGCGATGGCGTCTCTTTTTCTGAAATCAGCGCCACAGAAGTGTTTTCTGTGGTCAGGTTGATACGGTTAAGGCCGCTGTTGAAGGTGCCCGCCCATAAAATATCGTCGCTTTCTTTATAAAAACATCTAAAGAAGTTGGAAGCCGGCTGCCCGGGACGGTCGTTTTGTCTGTGAAAATGGAGGAACTTCTGTGAGGCCTGACTTATTTTTCCAATGCCCGAACCATCGGTACCCAGCCAGATATTCCCGCTCCGGTCGGTGTACATTTCCCTGATGTGCATAAAAGAGAAACTGTTTTTCAGGGCAACGGCATCTTCATGGTACTTCCGGATGACAAACATCTCTTTATCCAGCTCATACAACGCCCCGTTATTGGTGGAAATCCAGAGGCGGCCGTTGTTGTCTTTTTCGCAGCAGTTGATACATTGGTCTGAAAAGGCATGCAGGGGGCTCTCCGGCGGAGGCGGCAAAGCTGTTTTTGTATCTGTATTAAGGATAAAGAAGCCTTCTTCCGTGCCAATGATAAATTCGCCACCGGACAGGCGCTCAATGCAAAGAATATTGTGGCCGGTGTTTTTCAGAGGGATATCAAAGAATTCGTACGTTCCGGTGTTTATACTGAACCCAAGCAGTTTGCCCCCATACAGGGGTATCCACTTCAGCCCGCCTGCTTCTCCGATGACGCCTAATTTAGAAGGAGTCGCTGCCAGAGGTTCCTGTAACCTGAATTGCCCGTCAAGGCTGTAACGGGTGAGTCCAAGACCTTGTATTACCCATGTCACCGCCGTCGTGTCGGCATGAACAGGTATCGCTGCCAGGCCGTTTGCTTTTTCTTCCGGCAGGTGGACTTTTGTGAGTGATCCCCGTGCCCTGTCATATTTGTATGGCCCTTTACGGGAGCCGATCCAGAGGTTACCTTTTTCATCTTCGGCAAATCCTCTTATGGGAATCTGGTTGATCTCCCAGGATAAGGGATCGGTGGCCATAACTTTTATGATACTTTTTCCGTCATAGCGGTTAACTCCGTATCCTGTTCCGATCCAGAGGAAACCGAATTTATCCTGGTGTATGCAGGTGATGGTGGATTGGGCAAGCCCGTCGTCAACAGAATACCAGAGGAATCCCGGAGGCGCTTCCTGGCAGTCAAGCCTGCAGTGAAACAACTGGCTGCAGAAAAATGCTGCCAAAGCAATCCTTACAGTGGCGTTAACAGTCATCAGGATAATTTCGGCAAAATTAGGAAATAGGAATATTCGCAGGTGAAATTATCCGGTGTCGTAACGATTATTTTATATTTGCAACCAAATCGGGAATTGAAATAATTGAATATGATATGAAGCAACTGATTGAATGTGTACCGAATATAAGCGAAGGCAGGGATGAGAGCATCATCCGGCAGGTGACGGATGTGGTTGAGACCGTTGAAGGCGTGCGTCTGATTGATGTCGATCCGGGGAAGGCCACCAACCGGACGGTGATCACCATGGTTGGAACCCCTGAAGCCGTTTGTGAAGCGGCTTTCAGGCTGGTGAAGAAAGCCTCTGAACTGATCGATATGGGCAGGCATCACGGCGAACATCCGCGTTTTGGGGCAACCGACGTATGTCCTCTCGTCCCTGTGGCGAACATCAGCATGGAGGAGGTGGTGGAATATGCCCGGAAATTAGCCGAAAGAATTGGCAATGAGCTTCTCATCCCGGTATATTGTTATGAATTTGCAGCGCTTACCGAAGTGCGCCGCAATCTGGCCAACTGCAGGTCGGGCGAATATGAGGGCCTGAAGGAAAAACTGGCCAATCCGGCATGGAAGCCCGACTTCGGTCCGGCAGATTTCAGTCCGCATATTGCACGGACAGGCGCTACGGCAGTGGGAGCAAGGAATTTTCTGGTGGCATACAATTTCAATCTTAACACAACCTCCACCCGGAGGGCCAATTCCATTGCTTTTGACGTGAGGGAGAAAGGGCGTGTGCTGAGGGAAGGCGATCCCATTACAGGCAAGCCGGTGAAGGATGAGAAAGGAAACCCGGTGTATGTGCCGGGTTCTCTGAAGAAAACCAAGGCCATCGGTTGGTTTATTGAGGAGTATGGCGTAGCACAGATATCGATGAATCTCACTGACATCACCGTGACCCCTGTTCATGTGGCTTTTGATGAGGTGGTGGAGCGCGCCGGGGCAAGAGGCGTCAGGGTCACAGGGAGCGAGCTGGTGGGCGTTATCCCGCTGAAAGCCATGCTGGATGCAGGGAAACATTATTTACGCAAACAGCAACGGTCGCTTGGCCTTCCCGAAAGGGAGATCATCAGGATCGCAGTGAAGTCACTGGGTCTGGATGAGCTGACGCCGTTCGATCCCGATAAGAAGATCATTGAATATATTCTGGAAGACAAATCGGCGAAGAAACTGGTGGATATGAAGCTGAGGGATTTCGCCTATGAAACGGCTTCGGAGTCGCCGGCGCCGGGAGGCGGATCCATCTCTGCTGCAATGGGCGCACTTGGAGCCGCGCTGGGAACCATGGTGGCCAACCTCTCCTCCCATAAAAGGGGATGGGACGACCGTTGGGAGGAGTTCTCCGGCTGGGCGGAAAAAGGGATGCACTTTGTGGACGAGCTGAGCCGGCTAATCGATGAGGATACCCTTGCTTTTAACCGGATCATGGATGCTTTCGGACTTCCCAAAAAGAGCGAAGAGGATAAAAAGGCAAGACAGAATGCCATACAGGAGGCCACGCGTTATGCCATTGAAGTGCCTTTCAGGGTGATGAATGTGTGTTATGATTCAATGGAGGTGATGCAGGCCATGGCCGAAACGGGAAATCCGAATTCGGTGTCTGACGCCGGAGTTGGGGCCATAGCAGCATGTGCCGGAGTGCGCGGGGCTCATCTCAACGTGAAAATCAATACTTCGGGTTTGGAAGACAAAGAATTTGTAAATGATATCCTTGCCAGGGCGGAAAATCTCGCGAAAAAAGCCATCGATAAGGAAGCGGCGGTTATGGCCATTGTACAATCAAAGCTTTAGTTTTCGGACATGTTTAGTCTCCATCCGGTTTAAACGGTGACTGCGATAAAGGGATGATTCAGTAATCGCCGGCTGTTTGAACCGGGTCTGTTATCCTCTTATCACCCGTTTTGTGTTTTAATCAGGTTCAGCGCGCTGCCTGCCCTGAACCATTCGATCTGGTTAGCATTAAAGGAATGGTAAACCGGAAAATCTTCCCTGCTGCCGTCGGAATGGTGCAATGTTACAGTGAGAGGCTTTCCCTCCGTGAATGTGTCAAGGCCGGTGATGTCGATGGTGTCATTTTCCCGCACCTTGTAATAATCGTTTTTATCGGCGAAAGTCAGGGCCAGCATTCCCTGCTTTTTGAGATTGGTTTCGTGGATACGGGCAAAGGATTTTACGATGACTGCTTTTACTCCCAGATGACGCGGCTCCATGGCGGCATGTTCCCTTGAGGATCCTTCTCCGTAATTTTCATCCCCGATCACCGCCGATCCTGTTCCGGCTGCTTTGTAAGCCCTCGCTGCAGCAGGCACAGCCGCCGGTTCGCCGGTCAGTTGGTTGGTTACGAGGTTGGTCTTTTCATTAAAGAAATTCACTGCTCCGATGAGCAGGTTGTCAGATATATTGTCCAGGTGTCCCCGGAACCGGAGCCATGGACCTGCCATGGATATGTGGTCGGTGGTGCATTTGCCTTTTGCTTTGATGAGCAGTTTCAGGCCGGTGAGGTTCCTGCCGTCCCAGGGTTCGAAAGGGGCAAGCAGCTGAATCCTTTCCGAATGGGGATCGACAACCACTTCCACCGCACTGCCGTCTGCTGCCGGGGGGACATATCCGTTGTCTTCCACGGCAAATCCGTTCACGGGAAAGTCGATGCCGCCGGGTTCGTCCAGTCTTACCTTCTCGCCGTTTTTGTTGATAAGGTAATCGGTCAGGGGGTTGAAAGTGAGGTCGCCGGCGATGGCAAAGGCGGTCACTATTTCGGGAGAAGCCACAAATCCGTGGGTGTTGGGGTTGCCGTCGTTGCGTTTGGCGAAATTCCTGTTGAAGGAGGTCATAATGGAATTCTTCTCCTGTTTTTCGGCATTGTGCCTTGCCCACTGTCCGATGCAGGGCCCGCAGGCATTGGCCAATACCACGCCTCCGATTTTTTCGAAGATGCTGAGGTATCCGTCTCTTTCCACCGTGTATCTCACCTGTTCGGAACCGGGGGTCACCGTGTATTCTGACCTTACTGTAAGGTTTTTATCAATGGCCTGCTGTGCTATGGATGCAGCCCTTGTGATGTCTTCGTAGGAGCTGTTGGTGCATGAGCCGATCAGCCCGACTTCGAGCTTTTGCGGCCAGCCGTTTTTCCTTACTGCTTCGGCAAACACAGAAACCGGATGGGCCAGATCGGGTGTAAAAGGGCCGTTGATGTGGGGTTCAAGTTCAGAAAGGTTGATTTCTATCACCTTATCGAAATATTTTTCCGGATGGGCGTAAACTTCCGGGTCGCCTGTCAGGTGCTCCCTGATCTTTCCGGCTTCGGAGGCCACCTCTGCGCGGCCGGTGCCGCGGAGGTATTCTGCCATCTTTTCATCATAGCCAAAAAGGGAAGTGGTGGCGCCGATCTCGGCTCCCATATTGCAGATGGTTCCTTTGCCTGTGCAACTGATGTTATTGGCTCCATCGCCAAAGTATTCAAGGATACAGCCTGTGCCCCCTTTCACGGTGAGAATGCCGGCCACTTTCAGTATGACGTCTTTGGCGGAGGTCCAGCCGCTGAGTTTTCCGGTGAGTTTCACCCCAATCAGCTTTGGGAATTTCAGCTCCCAGGGCATACCTGCCATTACATCCACGGCATCGGCGCCGCCCACGCCAATGGCTACCATGCCAAGGCCTCCTGCATTGACGGTATGCGAATCGGTGCCTGTCATCATCCCTCCGGGGAAGGCATAATTCTCAAGCACCACCTGGTGGATGATGCCTGCCCCCGGTTTCCAGAAGCCGATACCATATTTGTTGGAAACGGAAGCCAAAAAATC
>JAFGME010000196.1 GCA_016927695.1 Bacteroidales bacterium | reverse complement strand
GAGACCGTCCCAAAGAAGGCTAAATTCACTCAGAAAATACTTCAGGACATTGACTACCTCAATGTCAATCCAAATAAATGGACAGCCGACAAAGACAAAAACGACCTGATCAAGGAACTGATCAATAATTATAATATCAAACACAAGGAAGTACTTGGAGTTTACAACCGCAAGAAATTTGTAGCCAGTGTGGGAGATGATCTGCCCAACGGCATCGTTCAGATGGCGAAAGTTTTTATTGCCAAAAAGAGAAAGCTCAAAGTAGGCGATAAAATGGCCGGAAGGCACGGTAATAAGGGCATTGTGGCAAAAATTGTCAGAGAAGAGGATATGCCCTTCCTTGAGGATGGAACTCCGGTTGACATTGTCCTGAACCCTCTTGGCGTACCAAGCCGTATGAATCTGGGTCAGATTTACGAGACCATTCTCGGCTGGGCCGGTGTTAAACTCGATATGAAATTTGCCAGTCCCATTTTCGATGGAGGAAGGCTTGAGGACATTGAGGAATATTTGAACAAAGCCGGGCTTCCGAAGTTTGGCCAGGTTTATTTGCACGATGGCGGCACAGGGGTAAAGTTTGATCAACAGGTTACTGTGGGATATATTTATATGATGAAGCTACACCACATGGTGGATGACAAGATGCATGCCCGCTCAATAGGCCCGTATTCTCTGATCACACAGCAGCCCCTTGGCGGAAAGGCTCAGTTTGGAGGTCAAAGGTTTGGTGAAATGGAAGTCTGGGCGCTTGAAGCTTTTGGAGCTGCCAATGTTCTTCAGGAAGTTCTTACCGTAAAATCGGACGATGTTATTGGCCGCGCCAAGGCATACGAAAGCATTGTTAAAGGAGAGAACATGCCCAAGCCGGGCATCCCGGAATCATTCAACGTTTTGTTGCATGAACTGAGAGGCCTTGGGCTCAATGTGACTTTTGACAAATAGTATTTTAGTTAAACATTTATTTATATATAAATATGGCATTCAGGAAAGAAGAAAAGATTCCCTCTGAGTTTTCAAAAATTACCATAAGTCTGGCTTCACCTGAAATGATACTGGAAAGGTCGTATGGTGAAGTTACCAAACCCGAAACAATTAATTACAGGACATATAAACCCGAAAGAGACGGTTTGTTCTGTGAAAGAATATTCGGTCCGGTAAAAGACTGGGAATGTCATTGCGGAAAATACAAACGCATCAGGTACAAAGGCATAGTTTGTGATCGTTGTGGTGTTGAGGTGACCGAGAAAAAGGTCAGAAGGGAAAGAATGGGTCATATTCAGCTTGTTGTGCCTGTTGCGCATATATGGTTTTTCAGGTCTTTGCCTAACAAAATAGGAGCTCTTTTGGGCTTGCAGACCAAAAAACTTGACACCATAATTTATTATGAGCGGTATGTTGTGATTCAGCCGGGAATAAAATCGGAAAGCGGTATTCAATATCTTGATTTCCTTTCGGAAGAAGAATACTTTGAAATCATGGATACCCTTCCCGGCGACAATCAGCATCTGGATGATTCGGATCCCAATAAGTTTATAGCCAAGATGGGCGCAGAAGCCATTCATGATCTTCTGGCAAAACTCAACCTCGATGAATTGTCATACGAACTGAGGCATAAGGCCAATACTGAAACCAGCCAGCAAAGAAAGCAGGAAGCCCTGAAAAGGTTACAGGTTGTTGAGGCCTTCAGGGAGGGCCAGGCCAGGATCGAAAACAGGCCCGAGTGGATGATTGTGAAAGTGGTTCCTGTAATTCCTCCTGAGTTGAGACCTCTGGTTCCATTAGATGGCGGAAGGTTTGCAACCTCTGATCTGAACGATCTTTACAGAAGAGTGATCATCCGCAATAACCGGCTTAAAAGGCTCATTGAGATCAAAGCGCCTGACGTTATTATGCGCAACGAAAAGCGCATGCTTCAGGAAGCTGTTGATTCGCTGTTTGACAACTCAAGGAAATCAAATGCTGTTAAAACAGAATCGAACAGGGCATTGAAATCGCTGAGTGACAGCCTGAAAGGAAAGCAGGGACGTTTTCGTCAGAACCTTCTTGGTAAGAGGGTGGATTATTCCGGACGTTCTGTGATCGTTGTTGGCCCTGAATTAAACCTGAATGAGTGTGGCCTGCCCAAAGAAATGGCTTCCGAACTATTTAAGCCGTTTATTATCAGGAAGCTGTTGGAAAGGGGGATCGTAAAAACCGTCAAATCAGCAAAAAAAATAGTAGACAGAAAAGATCCCGTGGTGTGGGACATACTGGAAAACATACTTAAAGGGCATCCGGTCATGCTAAACCGTGCCCCCACCTTGCACAGGCTCGGTATTCAGTCGTTTCAGCCCAAGCTGATTGAGGGGAAAGCCATACAGTTACATCCCCTTGTTTGTACGGCATTCAATGCCGACTTTGATGGCGACCAGATGGCAGTGCATGTCCCGATGGGCAATGCAGCCATATTGGAAGCACAGATACTGATGCTTGCCTCGCATAATATTCTCAATCCTGCCAATGGCGCCCCCATTACCGTTCCATCGCAGGACATGGTACTAGGATTGTATTATATGACCAAGATCCGTAAGTCGGAAGGGGATATGAAAATTGCCGGTGAAGGTATGAGCTTTTATGGACCTGAAGAAGTCATCATTGCTTACAATGAAGGGAAGGTGGCTTTAAATGCAGAAATCAATGTCATTATACCGGATCAGGAAAAGGGAAAACCAGTAGAAAGAAAAATCACCACATCGGTGGGCCGGGTGCTTTTTAACCAGGTCGTTCCCAGGAAAATGGGATACATCAACAGCCTTTTAACCAAGAAAGCGCTTCGCGATATCATCGGCGATATCCTCAAAAAAACAGATACAGCTTCAACGGCAAAATTCCTTGATGATATCAAGAACCTTGGTTTTGAAATGGCATTCAGGGGAGGGTTATCCTTTAAACTGGGCGACGTTGTTGTGCCCGAGGTGAAAGAAACCCTTATTAATGAGGCCAATAAGGAAGTAGATGAGGTCAGGGCGAATTACAACATGGGATTCATCACCAACAATGAAAGATATAACCAGATTATCGACATCTGGACACATACAAATTCGAGGCTGACTCAAACTCTGATGACAAAGTTGTCAAAAGATCAACAGGGATTCAATCCTATCTATATGATGCTTGACTCGGGCGCCAGGGGTTCCAAGGAACAGATCAGGCAACTTTCAGGCATGAGGGGTCTGATGGCAAAGCCCCAGAAATCGGGGGCTACAGGAGGTGAGATCATCGAAAATCCCATTTTGTCGAATTTTAAGGAAGGGTTGTCGGTACTCGAATATTTCATTTCAACCCACGGTGCCAGGAAAGGTCTTGCAGACACTGCACTTAAGACGGCCGATGCCGGTTATCTTACCCGCCGTCTGGTGGATGTCGCACAAGATGTTGTGATAACCGAAGAGGACTGCGGAACTTTGAGGGGCTTACGGACGTCTGCATTGAAGAAAAATGAAGAAGTTGTGGAAACCCTGTACGACAGAATACTGGGTCGCACTACACTGCACGATATCTTTCATCCCAACACGGGAGAGCTTTTAGCCAATGCCGGTGAAGAGCTGACAGAAGAATTATCTTCCATTATTGAAGAATCGCCCATAGAGGAAGTAGAAATACGTTCGGTGCTCACCTGCGAATCCAAGCGGGGAGTTTGCACGAAATGTTACGGAAGAAACCTGGCGACGGGACGGATGGTTCAGAGAGGAGAAGCCGTGGGTGTGATTGCAGCCCAATCCATCGGAGAACCGGGAACACAGCTTACCCTGCGTACTTTCCATGTGGGTGGTACTGCCTCAAATATTGCCATCACTTCCAAAATTGAAGCCAAATACAGTGGAAGGATGGAACTGGAGGAGCTTCGATCTGTGGATTATAAAGATTCGGAAAACAAATCGTACCAGGTGGTGTTAGGTCGTTCTGCTGAAATGAGGATCATTGACGAGAATACCGGGGTCATACTTGCCTCAAGCAATGTGCCTTATGGAGCAAAACTGTATTTCAGGTCGGGCGACAAGGTGGAAAAAGGCCAGGTGATTAGCGACTGGGATCCTTACAATGCCGTGATCCTTTCTGAAGTGACCGGGAAAATTGTGTTTGAGAATATCATTGAAAATATTACCTTCAGGGTTGAGTCTGATGAACAGACAGGTTACCATGACAAGGTTGTCATTGAATCAAGGCATAAAGCCAAAAATCCGATCATTATCATCAAATCTCCGGGCGGGGAAGATCTGAGGGCATACGACATTCCTGTAGGATCTCATATTATTGTTGAAGATGGTGACAGTATAAAAGCCGGCGAAATACTCGTTAAGATACCCAGGGCGATAGGAAAATCAGGTGATATCACCGGCGGTTTGCCCAGAGTAACTGAGTTGTTTGAAGCCCGTAATCCTTCAGATCCTGCCAAGGTAGCTGAAATTGACGGTGTGGTTACATTTGGAAAAAAACTCAAGAGGGGGAACAGGGAGGTGATTATAACCTCGAAGACCGGAGAGGAAAAAAGGTACCTTATTCCTACAACCAAACAGATACTTGCCCAGGAAAATGACTATGTGAAAGCCGGCACACCCCTTTCAGAAGGTGCAATGACCCCGGCCGACATTCTTGCCATTAAGGGCCCGATGAAAGTGCAGGAGTATATCGTGAATGAGATACAGGAAGTTTACAGGTTGCAGGGGGTTAAGATAAACGATAAGCATTTTGAGGTGATCGTCAGACAAATGATGAGAAAGGTGGAGGTAGAAGACCCTGGCGACACCAGGTTCCTTGAGGGCGAGCTCATTAATAAATACGACTTTCAGGAAGAGAACGATGAGATTTTCGGAAAGAAGGTGGTGATTGATGCCGGCGATTCGCAAATTGTGAAATCCGGCCAGATACTAAGCGCCAGGAAGATGCGGGATGAAAATTCCCAGTTACGCAGAAGAGACAAAAAACTGGTTGAAGCCAGGGATGCACAGCCTGCCACTGCAAGGCAGGTGCTTCAGGGCATTACCCGTGCTTCACTGCAAACCGACAGCTTCATTTCGGCTGCCTCTTTCCAGGAAACCACCAAGGTATTAACCTCCGCAGCTGTAAATGCAAAGCTGGACAACCTGCTCGGACTGAAAGAAAACGTGATTGTAGGTCATCTTATACCCGCCGGCACAGGATTGAGGGAATATGAAAGCATTATTGTGGGTTCACGGGAGGACTATGATAAGCTCATGTCTCCTAAAATCTCGGAAAAATAAGAACATTATGGAAGAACAAAAGAAAAACCAGATCAATATTGAGCTGAGTGATGAAGTTGCGCAGGGGATATACTCCAATCTGGCCATCATCACACATTCACATTCGGAATTCATTGTCGATTTTATCAAAATGATGCCCGGCGTACCGAAGGCTAAAGTGAAATCAAGGATCATCCTGACTCCTCAGCATGCCAAAAGGTTGTACAGAGCTTTAAAAGACAATGTAGCAAAATTCGAAGCCATGCATGGCGAAATCAAAGTGCCCGAATCGGAAACACTTCCATTTAATCTCGGAGGCCCGACGGCCCAGGCTTAGAGGATGTCTTTAATTCGTGTCCGGCATCTGCTTTCCCCTATGCTTTAATGCATTCATGCCATAATTATATTACTTTTATGGCGAAATGATAATATGCTTACATAGCCTCCGGATAGTGAGGTTTGAGAAAACAAAAACACTGACGATCTGGCTCACTGCCCTGTTGTTGTTTTCCGGGAACATGCTGACAGCTCAAAAACCCACCCGGGTCAAACTGTTGCATGCCAATGAATGGAGGCATGATAAAAGGCTTGGCCCTGATGTGCAAAGGATGATTGGCAATGTAATCTTTCAACATGACAGCACTTACCTTTATTGCGACAGTGCATATCTCCACGAATCGACAAACAGTTTCGACGGTTTTGGCAACGTACGTATCAAAATCAGTGACAGCCTGAATATTTTCAGTCATCTTCTTGACTACAACGGAAATAGCAAAATTGCAGAACTTACAGGCAATGTCAGGCTCATTGACAGCCGTGCTACCCTTACCACTGAAAAATTGTGGTACAACCGGCAAACACGCATTGCCTGGTACCTTACAGGTGGTAAGATTGTGGATCAGACAAATACACTCACCAGCAGGAGGGGTTACTATTATACGGATCCCGAAGATGCATATTTCAAGGACAGTGTGGTTTTAATCAATCCGGATTATGTGGTGAATTCAGACACCCTCAAATACAACACGGAAAGTGAAATAGCCTGGTTTTTTGGACCCACCACCGTCACCAGTGAGGAAAACCTGATCTACTGTGAATGGGGTTGGTACAACACCCAAACCGACAAATCGGAGTTTAGCGGCAACCCTTACATCATCACCAAAAATCAGAAACTCTCCGGTGATTCATTGTATTACGACCGCAGGCTTGATTTCGGCATTGCAAGGCAACAGGTAAAACTGACCGACACAGTACAGAATCTTATTGTGAAGGGAAATTACGGAGAATTCAGGCGAAAGAAAGGAAGCGCTTTTATCGTTGACAGCGCACTGGCCATAATGATCGACAAGCATGACTCACTTTACCTTCATTCGGACACCCTTGCCATCCGTTTCGACACTCTGCATGAAAAAGCAGAAAAAATGCTGGCATATTATAAAGCAAAACTTTTCAGAAAAGACCTCCAGGGTATGTGCGATTCACTGGTGTATGATTTTTCTGACTCTACAATCTTTCTTTACAAGGATCCCGTTCTCTGGTCGGAGGAGAATCAACTCACTGCTGATACAATCCATATTGCCTTACGGGGAAACCAGGTGGATACTATGGCCCTTACGAATTCCTGTTTTATCATATCGGTGGATGACAGCATTTCAGGTACTTATAACCAGATCAAGGGAAAAACTGTCACAGGTTATTTCAAGGATAACCAGATTGTGAAGGTGGTTGTGACCGGCAATTCCGAGACCATATATTTTGTGAGGGAGGAGGATGGCTCACTGATCGGTGTAAACAAGACCATTTCGAGTGATATGCTGATTCTTCTGACAAATAATGAAATAGAGTCCATCACTTATATCAGACAACCTAAAGGCGCCGTGTATCCACTTAGAGAGCTTAATGAAAAAGATCTTTTTCTTAAGGATTTCAGATGGATTGGCGACAGGAGGCCATTGAAACGGGAGGATGTATTCATCTGGTAACAAGACAGGGTGTTCTGCATTTGAATCGACTCCATTTATCAGATAAAGCATTATTTTTATACTTCAGAATTTCAGTTTATCAAAGATATTTTGGGCATGCCGGAAACAATAGGAAACCGTAAAATTTTTTCATTATCAGAGGTGACCAGGAGCATTGAAAAAACGCTTTCCGACCGCTATACAAGTTCTTTCTGGGTAAAGGCCGAGCTGTTAAAGCTGAATCACTACCCGAGGAGCGGGCATTGCTACCCGGATCTTGTCGAAAAGACAGGCGGCAGGGTGGTTGCCCAGATCAGATCTTACCTGTGGAAAAATGATTATGAAGCCATCAGGGCGAGGTTTATTTCTGTCACAAAAGAACCCCTTAAGGATGGAATAAACATATTGTTTTGCGCCCGTGTTAAATTTGACCCGGTTCACGGAATTGCCCTTCAGATATTGGATATTGACCCTCAATACACACTTGGGGATATGATGAGGGAGAAAATGGAAGCCGTGGCCCGCCTGATGGCAGAAGGGGTGTTCAACAGAAACAAAAATCTGCCGTTTCCGCTGTTACCCAAAAGAGTAGCGGTTATTTCCGTTGAAACCAGCAAAGGCTATTCCGATTTCAAAAGTAAAATTGAAAATAATCCTTTCGGTTACAGCATTTTTCACATGTTGTTCCCATCTCTTCTGCAGGGGGAAAATGCCGTGGCCCAACTCCGGGTTCAGCTCGAAAGGATCAGGAAAGTAAAGCATCATTTCGATGTGGTCGCGATCATCAGGGGCGGGGGAGGGGACGTGGGCCTGAATTGCTATGACAATTACTCCCTTGCACACGAAATCGCACTATTTCCGCTGCCGGTGCTGACCGGAATCGGTCATTCAACCAATGAAACTGTAGTGCAAATGGTAGCCCACAGCAACAACATTACCCCCACTGACGTTGCTGATTTTCTTATTCAGCGCTTTCATAATTTTGCGGTGCCCTTGAAGGAATGGATGCGGCAGGTAGCAGATATGACCCCGCGCCTGATTCAGGATAAACGGCAAAAGATGCTTGAACCGGTGACTGTATTAAACACAGAGGTCAGGAAAATACTTCAGGAAGAAAACTCCCGCCTTGCCCAACTCCGGACCCGTATGGAACTCAGGGCCATGGGCGGCATTTTATTGAGTGAAGAGAAAATATTATCGCTGAAAAAGTACATTCTCCAGAGAGCGAGGGAAAATCTCAGGCAACGGAAAGGCAGTCTTAATGAGATCACTGACAAGGTCAGAATGCTCGATCCTGAAAATATCCTGAAACGGGGATACAGCATTACATATCTCAACGGCAAGGCCCTTACCGGCATTGGTAATGTCAGTGAGGGAATGAAACTTGAAACCAGGCTGGCCACCGGCATGATCATCAGCATTGTTGAAACTAAAAAAAATACATTATGAAAGGCAAAACAACCTACACAGAAGCTTTTGAAGAACTAAAAGGGATCGTAGCCGAACTGGAGGAAGGCGAGATATCTGTTGATGAATTGTCCGGTAAAGTAAAACGTGCAGCGGAACTGATCAATATCTGCAAAAACAAACTGAACGCCACCGAAGGAGATATCCGCCAAATCCTGAGTGAACTTGAAAACAATGAACCCGGAGAGGAATGACCCTTTCTGCCTGTTTTTTTCAGTGATTATCTGAGTATCACTCTGGTTATAAAAGATTCCTCCCCTGTTGTTATTTTTATCAGGTATACCCCACGCGGGAGGTGAGCTACACCCATTTTGTACGGTTCCTGTTTGTCATACGCGCAGGAAAAAACGGTCTGGCCTGTCAGGGTTATCAGATAAATGTTTGACTTTATTGCCCCTGTTTCACTTATATCAATAATGATCTGTTCTGTTGCGGGAACAGGGAATACCCTGATCCTGCCCTCTTCGAACCCTGCATTATCCAATCCTGTAGTTCCCGGTGAATAGACGGCTTTCCACCCTAATGAAGTGACACCTGAATTGCTGGAAAAAGCAACAAACATCCTCCCGCTATAGGAGGTTACCGGAGCAGGAAGATCAGGAGGGGTATAGTTTCCTGAGTACTCTGCCAGTAGTTCCTGGGTTTCAAGGTCGAAGATAAAAACCCTGTCTTTTTCATTTTCAGTATTGAATTCGGTGAAGCCAATGGTCAGCGGTTCGTTCAGGCCGGGTTCAATTTTCCACATACAGGAGGAGTTGTTGTGATAATTGAAACTGCCGCTGCCATCACTCAGATTTCCGGTGGGTTCCGTAAGTATTGTCAGTCCTTTGCAGTAATCCGGAGAGTGGGCGATATATTGCAGATGCCATCCGTTTCCTGTTCCGGTGCCATCGGAGTTAAAAACGATAAGTACCTGATTGCCCGAGGATGTAACCGGATCCGGGATCTGACTGCCGGAAAACTCGCCTAAAATATTGTCCTGTGTGGTTGAGCCATCATATATGGTCAACATATCATTGGTTTCCGTATCAAAAGCCAGAAAGGAAATAGTGATGCTGCTGACAGAATCTTCTGAAGTTTGCGGATCAATGAGCCATGAACAGCCTGAGTTATTCTGGTAACCGGCCACGGGGCCGCTGCCATCTTCAATGTTTCCTTTCATGTAGTTGAGAGTGTGGCTCCCTGAACAATAATACGGATAACCTGAACCGGGGTATGTATCGAACACGGCGCCCTGCCCGGAGTTGAATCCTCCAACATTGAGCAATGTGTAAAAACCGTTGGATGAACCGCTCCACCCGAAGTTGAAGTGGAAAAGATCGCCATCATACCCGTCACAAACAAATGCATGCCCGCCTGAATTACTGAAGCCGGAATAATACATTGGCCAGCCATTGTCAATGTTGTCTTTGAGCATGTTGATCCATTCGCTGTTGGAGTGGTCGTCTTTCCAGGTGAAATAGCAGTCGTTTGAATAACCAAAATAGTTTTCAAGGGCGGGAGGCACATCCGAGCTATAGGCGCCTGAGCCATTCGGGCTATACATCATATCCACCCCAACGCCACAGTGGAACTGCAATTCGGCTATCGGCGCCGGTTGATCATGAGTGATTGCTGTAAGCATTCCTTCCCACTGGTATTCGGTGGCGCCGAAGTTGGCAGAGATATTCCCATAAGGCGGGTAGTAGTATGAATGGGATCCTGTTCCCTGCAACGGATAACGCCAGTAATACATCACCTGTGCCATAGCGGTGGCTACACATCCTGCATATACATGTCCCCCGGGACCTTCAGGATTTTCAGGGCAAAGTGCGTTATAAGGATATCCCTGATCCCAAAGGCACAATAACAAAGGTTCCACACCTTTGGTGCCGGTAGACCTGTTGATTTTTTCAGGGGTTAAAGTTAGAAAATGATCCCAAAGTTGCCGTATTTCCGGGTCCTGTTTTATCTGGTTTTTACGTACGAATTCAACCGCATCGGAATAGGTTTGCATGAAATTCCTGTAGGAATCAGGCTGGTCCTCATGTCTATACCCGTTCTCCAGGGAATACCCGAGAACCGGTGGAAGGACATCGTCGGCGGATACGATCACAAAACCCGAAAGATGAAAAGTGAAAACATAATAACTGTTTGTTTCATTAAACCGGATAGTGTAATCTTCTTTGATAGCAAGGTCCTGCATTTCAACATCAATGCCTTTCTGAACCGCTTTTTCAAAATAACAGTTTGTGGCAACCAGTCTGGCTTTACCAGGGGTGACTTCACCGGCAGAAACATTGAACACAATAAAAACAATGAATGACGAGAGGAGCAAAACTTTAAACTTCATGATCATTTTATTAAATAAACTGCAAACCTAAATAAATAACCTGTATTTCCCAAAAAGCATTTCAAACCAGACAAAATATCTTAAGAAAGCGTTGTTTGATGTCAATTATATTTTCACATTGTTACGCCCACTTGTCTTTATGGACAATCTCGACGGGAGTGGGAATGATTCTTATTCATCACGGGAAAGTTGAATCATATAATATAAAAATTTGTACCTTTGAATGTGTTTATCATTTATAACTAACTAATACCAATATGAATAATTTTCAGTACAGGTTTCAGGCCAGGGATAACAGAGGGGCTGTTGTTACAAACAGGTCTTTCACCCTGCAGTTGATTGTCCGGCAGGGAACGGTGGCAGGAGCTGCCGTTTTTACGGAAACACACAATGTGCATACCGACGCATCAGGTTGGGCAGAGGTTGTCATTGGCACGGGGCAGCCCGTAAGTGGCGCAATGAGCGCCATCCGATGTGGTTATTTCAGGTATTACCTTGATTTGCAGTATGGCACATCGGCTACAGGACCTTTCACCACTTTTGGGACAATAGAGGTACCGAATGTTTTCTCCGGTGCAGCGGGAGTATCTCCTCCGGATGGCGGCACCTGCAATTCATTTATTATTTCACCGCAGGGGAACATTGGTGTGGGCACACTTACTCCGCAACGCAGTTTCGAAGTAGTGGGGGATATGGCAGCAGACGGACAGATATTCATAAAGGATGCTGTGGTTAAGGTCACAGATATGGGAAGCAATAATCTGAATCATAGCAATTTGTTTTTTGGATGGAACAATGGCCCTCTTACCGGTTCGGTGGCTAAATATGAGAATATTGTCATTGGCAAAAATGCCGGTGAGAGTGCGGAGAACCTCATGCAAAACATCCTGATAGGAACCAATGCAGGCCGAAACCTCGACGGTTCGAGCAACAACAATATTCTTATCGGATCAAATGCCGGCGTTTCCGACGGAGGGTCAATGACCAGCAACAACATCTGCATTGGCGAACAAGCAGGCCAGGAGATGAAAGGGCACATGGAATCAAACGTTTTCATTGGTGAAAAAGCCGGATTCGACGCACAGGATTGTGAATCATGCATTGCCATCGGGAAATATGCCGGAAACAACAACATGGCCAATTTCAATATTTTCATCGGGCATAACGCAGGCATCCACAACACTACCGGCGAGGCCAACACCTTTGTGGGATCAATGGACACGGGGGCTTACAACACCACAGGACGCTGGAACACATTTTTAGGGGGCAGCAGCGGCGAAGACAATGTGTCGGGCAGCTTCAACACATATTTAGGACACAGTTCCGGCAGCGGTTCCAAGGGTTCAGGCAACACTTTTGTGGGGCATGAGGCAGGTATACAGTGCCGGGATGGCAATGAAAATGTTTTCATTGGGCATTATGCCGGGAAGAATGAAAATGGAAGCCACAGGTTGTATATTGCCAATACCGACACCGGCGATCCTTTGATCTACGGTGAATTCGACAATCAGAAAGCAGCGGTGAACGGTGACTTAGGCATCCGTACCAAAAATCCCCAGAGGGCGTTGCATGTAAAGGATGTAATGCGCCTCGAACCCAGGACATCTGCCCCTCTCAACCCTGCCGAAGGGGATATGTATATGGACCAGTCCGATCATAAACTTAAGGTTTTTGACGGTTCACAGTGGAAATCCTGCTGGTGAAGCATTCCACTTTCTAAATGTTGTTTCGCTTCTGAGAAATAAATATGAAAAAAAAGTAACCATCTGAATATAATAGTGTACTTTTGCAAAAAATTCTGGTTTGAGAATTTGCGCATTTCAACTATTTCCGTATTCCGGTTAATGTATGACTGCTCACCTTTTTAATCCGGTTTTTAACACTTTAAATTTAATTAAACAATGAACATTTATGTAG